>JAJRRG010000006.1 GCA_024279675.1 Alphaproteobacteria bacterium | reverse complement strand
GCCAAAAACTTCACGCAGGGCAGCAATTTCTTTGCTGTCTCCCACTGGAGTGGATGTGGCATGGGGATTGATATAATCAATTGGCGCTTTCACTGTTTCCATCGCCAAACGCATGCACCGAATGGCCCCTTCACCCGAGGGAGCAACCATGTCGTGGCCATCGGAGGTTGCGCCATAGCCAACAATCTCAGCCAAAATGTTTGCACCACGTGCCTTAGCGTATTCATATTCCTCGAGCACCAGAACCCCGGCGCCCCCCGCAATAACAAAACCATCACGGTCTTTATCATAGGCACGTGAAGCGACAGCCGGCGTATCGTTATATTTGGAAGACATGGCACCCATGGCGTCAAACAGATTGGACATGGTCCAATGCAAATCCTCATGGCCCCCGGCAAAAACAATGTCCTGCTTGCCCATTTGAATTTGTTCATAGGCATTGCCGATACAATGCTTTGAGGTGGCACAGGCCGAAGATATTGAATAATTCACCCCATGAATGCCCAGCGGCGTTGCCAAAGTCGCTGAAGCCGTGGAACTCATGGCTGTGGGCACAGCTGTGGGCCCAATACGTCTAGGCCCACCACGCTCGATCGTCGTAGCTGCCGCATCGACAACCACTTTGGTAGATGGCCCACCGGAACCCATGACAATGCCACACCGAGGATTGCCTTTATATTCTTTTTCAGTCAGACCCGAATTCTCAATCGCCTCTAGAATCGCAATATAGTTCCACGCCGCGCCCTTGCCCATAAATCGGGTGGTACGTCGGTCAAGCACGGCAAACGGGTCAAGATCGGGTTCCCCTTGAACCTGACACCTGAAATTCTGAGTCACATAATCCTCAGCAGTTTTAATTCCGGATTTTGCATCAAGCAGGCTTTGTAGAACAGTTGGAACGTCATTTCCAATGGAAGAGACAATTCCCATTCCGGTTATCACAACTCGTTTCATGTTTTTCTCACACTTAATTGCACTAGAGGAATTAGGGTCTGACCCTAAATTTCAGATATTACTATTCTTTTGAATCATAAGGAAACAGGCCAACACGCAGGTTTTTGGCAACATAAATCACTTCGCCATCGGCCTTCATGGTACCGGTTCCCGTGCCAAATGGTACTGGGGAACGACGATGTCCTTTAATGTCAATTGTATATTCTAGTAGTTTCTTGTCTGTTGTTGCTTGGCCAGAAAATTTTATTTCCCCGCCAAGGGCACGACCTCGGCCTGGGTCGCCAGACCAACACAAAAAGAAACCAACCATTTGCCACAGGGCATCCAGCCCCAGACATCCCGGCATGACCGGGTCGCCCTTAAAATGGCAATCAAAGAACCAAAGATCCGGATTTAGATCAAGTTCTGCGCGCACTTGGCCTTTGCCAAATTCACCACCATCTTTGGTAATAGATGTGATACGATCAAACATTAACATAGGCGGCGCAGGTAAACGCGCAAATCCGGGGCCAAACAATTCCCCAGTACCGCTCTGCAGTACCTCGTCTTTTGTATAACTGTTTTTTCGTTCGTACATAAAATGCCCCTTGGATAAATGATCAGCTTAACAAATAGAGCCTGTTAGGAATTGGGTCAACAAGATAGCTTAGAAACATCTAACTTGTTCGTTGACGCCGACACCTGTATAATGGGGTCAACCGGTTTCTTTTCAATCCAAACATTTGCGTTTTATGACATCAAATATTTCACTTTCCCAAAACAATAAAAACTCCAAGGCCCCCTGCTTGATGGCTGTGTTGCGCATGGCGGGTTTGCGACCAACGCGCCAGAGAATTGCGTTGGCAAAATTGTTGTTTGGTGAGAAACAGCGCCACGCCAGTGCGGAACAACTTCATTTGGAAGCTGAAGACACTGGTGTGAGTGTTTCCTTGGCTACAGTCTATAATACCCTGCACCAATTTCGCAAAGCGGGCCTATTACGCGAAATTTCAGTGGATGGCACCCGCACCTATTTTGATACGGATACCTCAAACCATCATCATTTTTATGTTGAAGATGAAGAGCGTGTTATTGATATTCCTTCAAACCAACTTGATGTGATTGGTCTTCCCAATGCACCAAAAGGAATGGAAATTTCCCACGTGGATATTGTTGTGCGCGTGCGCCGCCTGTCAAATTCTAAACACTCGCGCTAACTTTTAGACAAAAAGTTGCTATTCAAAACTTTCATCTGGATAAACGCCCCACAGGCTCACCTGTTCCACAAACCCTGAATATGTCGAACGTCCCTCACTGGCGGAGTTTTTCACGCTCACGGCGCAAAATTTGCCATCGCAACTATCCACGAGAACCAGATATTTTGTAGTCAACCAAGCACGCACGGTGGCACCCTTATCGTCCCAAGCTAATAGGGCCACTTTTGCGTCGCCATCCCATGGGGCGATGTAGGCTGCGCGCCGCCCCGTCAATAGGGGCTTATGCACCCAACCTTCAGAGCCATCAAGATCACGAATTTTCCGCCAAGTGTCAAATTCCTGAATAATTTCTACTGGTAAACCTGATTTTACAAATACCCAGGCCACATCGTAATTTGTTCCCGGCCCTGTACGCACATTCGTGGTCTGAGCGCGAATGCTGACAAACCGAGGGATTTCAAATCCTGAGGGATTAGAACTACTTTGAGCAAAAACAGGCACCATTAACGCAATGAGTGCCAACATCATTAACCCCAAAACAACGAGCGCACGCTGAACAGAAGGTGTCAAAAAAGACCGCGGTTTCTTGGAAATTTCGTAAAGGGGAGAATTCATGGGTTTCCACTGGCTGATTTTTTTCTTAAACTTGAATTTACTCCTAACTTAAAACTCTTAATGGGCGCTGAAAGTAAGGTTAATGAATATTAAAAAGGCCAAAATATTTGTGACACGCCGGTTGCCTCAATCGGTCGAAGAACGCATGCAAATGCTGTTTGAAAGCGAACTGAACAGCGGCGACAAGCATCTAAGCTCTGATGAAATTCTCATCGGAACAATGGGGGTAGATGTCATTGTGTCAACGATTTCTGATCAGATGGACGCAAGTTTGATAAATGCCCTGCCCGATAGCGTTAAGCTCATCGCCCAATTTGGCAACGGGGTGGATAATATTGACATTTCTGCGGCCCATGCTCGCAATATTATTGTCACCAACACCCCGTCCGTTGTCACGGAAGATACTGCAGACATGGCGATGGCGCTGATCCTTTCGGTACCGCGTCGGGTGGTGGAAGGGGCAAGCCTTTTGGCAAAAACCGGGTAATGGCCCGGTTGGTCCCCCACATGGATGCTCGGACGTCGCCTTCGGGGCATGGCCTTGGGCATCATCGGGATGGGACGTATCGGCACGGCGGTTGCTACGCGGGCCAAGGCCATGGGCTTAACTATCCATTATTATTCGCGCTCCCGCCGCCCCCCGCAAGTCGAAGAACCCCTTGAGGCAACCCATTGGGAAAATCTTGAGGGCATGTTGCAAGAAGTGGATATTGTATCCCTGCACACCCCCCACACCAAGGATACCTTCAAATTGCTGAATCGAGAGCGGCTTTCCCTGATGAAGCGGGACGCATTTCTGGTCAATGTCTCCCGGCGCGAACTGATTGATGAGGACGCTTTAGTTGATCTCATTCAAAGCGGGCACCTGTCTGGGGCTGGACTTGATGTCTTTGAGAACGAGGACGGCATAAATGCCGGCCTATTGGCCTTGGCGCGGGAAAACCGGGTGGTGCTCACCCCACATATGGCTTCCTCAACCCTTGAGGGGCGTATTGAAATGGGGGAAACTGTGATCCTCAATATCAAAGTGTTTATGGATAGCCACAAACCACCCCACAGGGTTTTGGGGTAGGGGGTTTAAGGCTTTGCAACACGCCCCAACGTAAAAACCAATCCCACAACACTTGCAAAAATAAGTACCCCCCCGCCAACAATGAAGGGAACAGCGATGCCAAACTGGTGAGCTAATATTCCACCAAGGAATGGGGAACTGAGCATTGCGATAACGGAGGCGGCTTGGCCAATGGCGATAACGCGCGCCATTTTGTCTTCCGGGGTTTCGATTTGTAACAGGGTCACATAGGGGATATGAATAAAGGCACCGGCCAGCCCGATACCAAAAAATATTGCGACAAAGACCACAATAGGCGGCACCCACTCTAAATATGCAAATAGGCCCACCCCCATTATTCCAGCGCCACCAACAAGGGCCGCGCCAATCATCGCCTCTAAATGGCGCTCCCCAAATTCAATCTTGCCTACGATAAATGCGCCAATCACGCCCCCCAATGCAATCAACCCAACGCTTAAGCCAAAAACAAATATGGGAAAACCGAACTCAACGGTCAGCAGAGGCAGAAATGCATCATAGAGAAAAATTGCAAACATCGCGGCGGCGGTAAACAAAATTGCCAGCAATATTTTTGCATTGCCCTTAACCTCAGAAAACCCCGCTAAGGCATCAGAAAATATATTTGAACCCTCTTCAATGGGCACAGATTTTCGCGCTGGGATAACAATACGCCAGATCAAAGCCACTGCAAGTAAAGACATAATTGTGTTGATAGCGAAGATCGATTGGGGCGTAAACCAGATCAATAGAACACCGCCAAGAGCCGGGCCAACCATCT
>JAJRRG010000161.1 GCA_024279675.1 Alphaproteobacteria bacterium | reverse complement strand
TTTTAAGGAAACTGTCCCCGTGAATAAAGTGCATAGTCTGTTCCATCCCGCTCAAATTCTCAAGTGCATCACCTTAAGTTTAATCGTTCTGCTGGCGATGCTGTCTCAAGGTGTGGCCCACGAGATACAGCCTGCAGTCGCCGATATGTCTTTTGATGAGGATGGCAATTACTCCGTTTCGATTGTTCTTAATCTGGAAGCGATTATGGCGAATATTGAACCGGAAGTATCAGATACTTCGGAAAGCATAAACGCCCCGGAATATGATCGACTACGTGCCCTACCCTCTGATGAGTTGATCAAAGAGTTTGAGGGATTTACCAATAGCTTTTTGACGAAGTTGAACATCACAATTGATGACGTTGCAGCCACAGCAACTCTGAGCAATATCCTTGTCCCAGAAATTGGTGATTTGGATTTTACGCGAGAATCTGTGGTCAAGGTTTCCGGGGCCCTTCCGCCCGGATCTACGACGATTTCATGGGGTTGGGCGCGGGAATTTGGCGCATCAATTATACGCGTGTCAGCTGAAACAGATGAGGATCCCTATTCAGCTTATTTGGTTGAAGGGCAGCAAAGCGAAACCATCCCACTCCGTGGGAAACTGACCCGTAGTATGCTGGAAACCATCGTCAATTATATTAGCGTTGGGTATATACATATCGTGCCCAAAGGAATTGATCATATCTTGTTTGTGGTTGGTTTGTTTTTGCTCTCAACCCGTCTGCACCCACTTCTATGGCAAATCACAGCATTCACTGTTGCACACACAGTATCCTTGGCACTTGGGATCACGGGCGTTGTTAGTGTTCCCCCCTCAATTGTCGAACCGCTTATTGCGCTTTCAATAGTTTATGTGTCCGTTGAAAATTTGTTTACGCAGAACCTGAGTAAGTGGCGCCCATTGATCGTCTTTGTATTTGGCCTGTTGCACGGGTTGGGATTTGCCGGTGTATTAAAGGAAATTGGCCTGCCAGCAGACCAGTTTGTGACCGGTTTGATTTCGTTTAATGTGGGCGTTGAATTGGGCCAATTGAGTGTTATTGCGGTTTGCTTTCTCCTGGTTGGCTTCTGGTTCTCCAAAAAGCCCTGGTATCACAAGTTTATTGTTATTCCTGCGTCAATTACTATTGGCATTGTTGCCGGATGGTGGTTTATAGAGCGGACATTTCTTGGTTAATTTACGCCAGTTTCAAGTGCGTCGATGCTTGACAAAGGTCAACGTACCTATTGGTATTTTCAGTCACACTAGGTTTGCCCCTTATGGACACAATTGTCATGAGTATTTAGGGTTGTGATTACAAAAACCAAGTTCCTAATCAAATAGGCTCTCACACTTATGCTTGAAGATAAAAACGATACAGAGCACTCACACATTGATCAATTTGATATTGAGGCCGTTAATTCCTCAACCAAGCGTGAACCCCTCTATGCCGCGCGCAAAAAAGTTTTTCCCAAAAGAGCCCAGGGTTCTTTTCGCCGACTAAAGTGGATTATTTTATTCCTGACGCTGGCTGTATATTATATCACCCCGTGGATCAAATGGGACCGGGGGGAATATGTCACCGATCAAGCCGTACTTATTGATATGGCTAACCGCAGGTTTTTCTTTTTCTTTATCGAAATCTGGCCCCAGGAATTTTATTATGTCGCCGGGTTGTTGGTCATGGCAGGCATTGGATTGTTTTTGGTGACCTCCACCGTCGGCCGGGCCTGGTGTGGCTATACATGCCCACAAACCGTTTGGGTTGATCTGTTTCTAGTGGTGGAACGTGCTATTGAAGGGGATCGCAATGCCCGCATAAAGTTAGATGCCGCGTCCTGGAGCCGGGATAAGCTTGTCAACCGCGTATCCAAACATATTGTCTGGCTGCTTATTGCTGTGAGTACGGGGGGGGCGTGGATTTTCTATTTTGCCGATGCCCCGGAACTTTTGCGACAACTCATTGCGTTTGAAGCGCCCCCGGTCGCCTATATCACAATTGCTGTTTTAACCGCGACCACCTACACATTCGCTGGTTTCATGCGCGAACAGGTATGCACCTATATGTGCCCATGGCCGCGCATTCAGGCCGCTATGCTGGACGAACACTCCGCGACCGTTACCTATAATGATTGGCGGGGAGAGCCGCGTAACAAACACACTAAGAAAGCCATTAACGAGGGGAAAATTGTTGGTGATTGCATAGAATGCAATGCCTGTGTTGCGGTTTGCCCCATGGGCATTGATATTCGTGACGGGCAACAACTCGAATGTATCACCTGCGCGCTGTGCATTGATGCTTGTGACAATGTTATGGACAAACTGGGCAAAGAGCCGGGGTTAATTTCCTATACGACCCTGAACGACTATAATCACAACAGCCTCATTTCACGGGGAGACGGGAACGCCGCTGACCCCCGGAATATCCACGGGAGCGACGGTAAATTAATCGATAGTTTACGCCATGCCAATTGGCGCACTTTGGTTCGTCCGCGCACATTGCTATATGCTTCAGTTCTTGCCGCGATCGGGTTTTTCATGCTGTTTGTGTTGACCACAAGAGACCGGCTGAGCGTCAACCTGATACACGATCGTAATCCTTTGTTTGTGCAACTCTCAGATGGTAGCGTGCGGAATGGTTTTGATATTAAAATTCTCAACATGGAAGCGGAACCTCGCACAGTTGAAGTATCTCTGATTGATCTGGAGGGGGGAAAAATGCGCCTCGCCGGACAAAATACTGATCCGGTGGAAACCATGATTTTAGAAATTGATCCCGATCAAGTACAAGCGGTGCGCCTTTATATACACGCGCGTACTGAGAACCTCACTTCAATTCCGCAAACGTTTACGGTGGTTATTAGGGACGTTGAGGGAGGCGAAACTGCAACTGCCCGTGCAAAATTTGAAGCACGCTAAAAGCAACCTCGTGAAAATATTTACCGGGGAACAGGAGAAGGCCAAATGTCTAACGCAAAAATAGAGCGCAAGTTTACCGGCTGGCATATGCTGGCATTCGTCTTGTTGTTTTTTGGCACAATTATTTCGGTAAATATATATATGGCCACCATGGCCATTACCTCATGGACTGGTTTGGTGGTCAAAAACTCCTATGTCGCCAGTCAGGAATTTAATGAGAAACTTGCAGCCTCAAATGCTCAAGCCGCCTTACACTTGCAGGTAAACCTGACCTATCGCGAAGGTGAACTCATATTCTCACTCCGCGATGCAAACTCCATACCAGTTCCTATGACGGATGTAATAATTGCCCTAACGCGGCCCATTGGTGTGGCGTTGGATCGCACCCTCACACTCAGCCCCAAGGGCGATGACTATTCTGTCGTGGAAGACCTACCCGCCGGGGTGTGGAATGTGGTTATTCATGCGCTGGTTCCGGGTAACCCTGATTTCAATTACCGGGCGCGGCTCATTGTAGCTCCCCCCGCCATTCCAGGCACATGAGCTGTTGCGCACCGGGTGTTGAAGCCGGTGCTAG
>JAJRRG010000160.1 GCA_024279675.1 Alphaproteobacteria bacterium | reverse complement strand
TGTTGTTCTTGTAACAGCTCTTGCATACGCAAATTGAGGGTTCCCGTTTGCACCTGTTGGCGGGAGTGCAATCTGTCCACTTCCATGCGCAAATGCAATATGCGGGTTTCGTAGGCGCTCAAAACCGGGTCAGTGCGTGTGTTAAACAGTGAGGCAATTTCGGGGCTCATCGTTAATGTGAGGCCCATCAGTATATTTGAGGCAACCAGTACAATAAATATCGCGTAAAGTATGAATGGACGGGCCTTGGAAAATGGACGGTCCTTGGAGAACGGGCCAGCCTTGGGGGGCTTTGCATGCCCGGAAAATGGGGAGGTGCGCGATCCAAAACTCACGGTACTTTTTGTCACACTCAAATTCCTACTTTACTCAACTACTCAAGTGCTATTATCGCCTGTTTATGGTTAACAATTTGAAAATCGCCAACGTTTTTGATTAACTGGCAGAAAAACACTGCATGGGCCTTACTTCGCCATATTGCTGACGGCAAAAAAGTTTTAAGATGTACCATGGGTATGATTCTTGGGTCGTGTTTCTTATTCCGTGCCGCTAGTTGCCAAAATTTGGATGTTTACCTATCAATATGCTGTCGTGAAAATGCCGGACAATCCATCGCAAAACGATGCAGATTTAGAGCCGAGAGTGCGTGAACTCAAACGCAAGTCCCGAGGTCGCCGCGTGGTGCACGGGGTGTCTTGGGTTGTGGCAATTCCCGTGTTGTTATTTCTTGTGGCCTATTTGTTTTTGCTGGTGCGTCCCTTGCCGTTGCCCTTTGTGGGCAATCAGGCGCGGGCCATGGTGTTAAGTTCACTTCCTCCAAATATGGAGTTGGAGCTTGGGGAAATTTACCTGACCCTTAAAAATGGTGTTGAACCGGCGATTAGCTTTTCCCCAGTCGTGTTAAAGGATTTGTCGACCGGTGGCACCGTTGAAATGGCGGCACTGGAAGTCGGGGTTTTGCCGTTACGTGCTTTAGTGGGGCAACCTGGCGCGCAAATTACTCTGGTTGAACCCAAATTGCAGGTGGTACAGGATTTGTTTGGGCCACGGTTGGCCCAATTTGATGTTGTTGATGATCCCAATGGGGGGCATCCGGTTGTAAGAATTCACCAGGGTCCAAACTCATTTCCAAGCGTTGATATAAAATCCGAGGGTATTGATATCCGTGGAAATGCGCGTGGGGAGGAAATTCTTGGCTCTCCAGCACTTACGTTGCGCTCTGATAATGATTGGCTGGTCTTTAACCTAGAGGCTGGGGAGGCGGGGTTACGCTCCATTATTGACAGTTCAGAACGCGGTTTGTTTTCGCGTTTTTCAGTTCGTAATGGCATTTTAGAAATGCACGATTCAGTTTATGGATTGGTGCGTACATTCTCGGGTATCGAGATGGAAATCAGCCCGGAACGGGGCAATCCGGATTTGACCGGTTCAATCTCAACGATTATTGCAGGGGAACGCACACAGGGCACAATCCTGAGGCGTGTTGAAGATGACGGTTCAGTGCGTTTGTTGAGTAGTTTTTCCCATTTGGATTTTTCGGCGTTTATTCCTTTTATGGATGACCCTGACGGGATGATGGCCGTGCATGGAAATGGTGATCTGGCTATTGATGTACGGTTTGCAAGTTCTGAGGAAATTGAGGTTCTCGGCGGAACTTTTCTGGTTGACTTGGATGGTACAAATTTCCGAATTCAAGAGGATAATTTTCCGGTGAAAGCAGAGCCTGCACACGTTGAATGGGACGCGCGCGAAGCTACTTTTAACATGCAAAAAACCCGGATGCAGGTTGGAAAATCCTATGCAGAAGTGTCTGGTGTCTTTGCGATGGGGGTGGATGAGAATTTTGGACCGACCTCACGGATTTCAATAAATGTCACCAATATGTATTTGCATCCCCAAGATATGGATGCCCCGGCGGATCTTATCGAAGAAGCTCAGTTTTTAGGTTGGTCTGCTCCCTTATATGGGGCTATCGGCATTGAGCATTTGGCCATATCCAGTGGCGACCTTAAAGTGGTTGGCAGTGGACGGTTTGACATGTTGAGCCGTGGGTTTGGTCTTGACATAGACCTAGCACTTGAGGGGGCAAGTGCTGATGAAATAAAACGTTTGTGGCCTTATTTTCTGGGACGTGGGGCGCGGGACTGGTTTGTTGAGAATGTCAAATCTGGTAAAGTCATTAGCTCCATTGCCAAGTTTAACTTTCCCATTGGCACAATTGGCGGGCTTAATGAGGATCAGCCCTTACCAGATGGGGCAATGGATGTTGAAATGCTTGCTGAGGGGGTAAGTTTTTCATTTTTAGATGGATTCGACACGGCTGTTACGCAGGGCCTTACCCATCTTAAAGTTGAAAATTCAGAGGCGACCATCGGAATTGCGGCGGCAAAATTGCCGGTTGAAGACGAGGAATTAGAGTTTTCTGACACAACGATAAATATCACTTGGCCCGATGCGCAAACCGGCATTCTTGCCTTTTCGGGCAACCTTGGTGCGTCCTTTGATGCGCTGTTGGCCCTTAAGGACATGGTCGCGATTGCGGAACTGGATGAACTCGAACTGCCCATTGATTTGGATGCTTTGTCTGGACAATTGGATACGGCTTTGGTTGCCACCGTCACGATGAATACTAAAGAGGGCGAAGTGCTGGGCGTTAATTATGCGCTGGATGGGAAGGTTGAGAACTTTGCAAGTTCGGAGCCGATTTCCACTTACACAATTGCGGATGGACAGTTTGATTTTGATCTCTCAACTCAAACATATAATTTATCCGGGCCGGTGAAAATTAATGGCTTGGATACGCGCGTCGTAATGCAGGGGGAAATGAAGGTTGACAGCACGCCCCAGCTTGAGGTCTCAGCCGACTTTGCCGCCAGCGATTTTAAGGAGTTTGGCTTCGATGTGAGCTCTTTTATTGGCGGGCGAATTCGGTTTGTCGGGCAACCCCTGGCCGATGGCTCGCTTAAAATATTTGTCGATCTGAAAAATGCCAGCATGGATGTTCCAGATATAGGTCTATCCAAAACCAGTGGTTCGCCAGGATCACTTACGGCGCTGGTTAGCTTTGATGGCCCCTTGGTCAATATTAGTGATATTGATTTGGGTTTTGGCGATGTGAAGCTTCTTGGCACATTGCAATATCATCAGGACACCGGGCTAAGGGCTGCGGATTTTCCACGGTTTGCTATAAATAAGGACGACAATGCTCAACTTAAACTTTCCCCGATTGATGGGGGGTATGCTGTTCGTTTGCGCGGCAGTCAGCTTGATCTGAAACCTTTGATGGGCCGCTTTTTCTCGCTGGATGGCGGGGGGACCGGTGGGCCTCAGGCCGCAGGCATTGAAGAGACTATTCTACTGGATGTGGAGATTGAGCGGGCGCTTGGCTTTTTCAGCACGACGGCCATTAATCTGGATGTTGACCTGAGAATTCAAGGGGATGAGTTGCAACAATTGAACCTTGTGTCTCAATTTGGTGGTGCAAATTCACTGGCAATTACGACAAATCCGGGGCCGACGGGTCGTGTGATGTCGCTGGCATTTGGCGATCTTGGCACATTGTTGCGGTTTACCGGGGTGTACCCACGACTTGTGGGGGGGGCGGGTAGTTTGGTATTAACTAAAAATAATGCGCGCGATGTGGATTTGGGTGAATTCTCCCTGACAAATTTCTCGTTTATTGAGGAGCAAAATGTTGCGCAAATCCTTGGGAATCACCCGGATTCACGCGAACTGATTGCCCGCGAAAATCGTTTGGATGTGCGCTCTGGCAGGGCACAATTTATTCAGCATTCAGATCGCATTGAGCTGGTAAGTGCTGTGATTGATGCGGGAACGCAAGGGGGAACCGCGCGCGGGTTTATTTATACGGACGAGGGAAAATATGATATTGTTGGCACCTATATTCCTCTCTTTGGTATCAACAACGCGTTTCAGAATATTCCGATATTAGGCCCGATATTGGGGGGGCGTGACGGTGAGGGCATGTTTGGGGTTACCTTTGCCATCAAAGGAAATTTGAACGACCCTAGTTTTAACGTCAACCCTCTTTCCCTGCTCTTACCGGGGGTTTTTCGCACGTTGTTTGAATTTAGGGCGACGGATCAGTCCACTAACTAACAGCCCTGTGGGCGACAGATCACAAATTGTGAGCGTATGCGTGGTTGTTTGAATTTTGGATGCAATCGCAACACTATTTCAGTATCTCTTGAGAAAGCTCTTAAGTGCCGCAGGTTTCAAAACTGGTGTGGATACAGGTTTTTGCATAGGTTTCTGCCAATAGGAGTTGGTCTTGGCTCATGTGTAACGCGAGTTCATCCCATGCTTTTTCATCAATCAGATTACCGGTGTGCGTGGCGACCATTATCCACATGAGTGCGATAACGTTGTCCTTTGGGACACCTGATCCTGCTGCGTACATTTGCCACAATTGGTTTTGTGCGCCGGGGTGACCCTGAGATGCAGCTCGCTTGTACCATGGGGCGGCCAGTGAATAATCCACATCTTTTCCCAGGCCGTTGGCGTGAATTTCACCGACTGCAAATTGCGAAGATGCATCGCCTTGTTTCGCGGCCATCTGGAAGAAATGTAAAGATTTTTTATAATTCTGAGCAATAATACCAGTTCCAGCTTCGCCGTAAAATATAGTTCCGAGATAAATCTGGGCATTCAGATGCCCGTCATTGGCCGCGATTTCAAACAATTCAATAGCTTCTTCATAATTTCCAGCCTCCAAAGCGGCTATGCCGTTGTCAAATTCTTGTGCAAATAGTGTCGATGTCATTGGCAGCGCCATAATCGCTAGACAAATAAGTAGGGGACGGACCAAATTTTTCATTGTCATTTTTCGATTCTTGATAGGAGTTTGCTCTCGCAAATATATGGGTATTGAAATGTTGTTGCAAACAAAAGGTTTGCACGAATTGCGGGTATAATTTTGTATTAGTTGTGCGAATTTGGCGAAGCGTTTATCGCTGTATTGCATGTCGTCACCCCGCTTTCCCTGCTCTTGCCCGGAGTGTTTCGCACGTTGTTTGAGTTCCGGGCGACGGTTCAGTCGGCTAATTAATAGCTATTTGCAGTCCTGATAATTTGATCCAATACACATTTCAGCTTTCTCACCAGCCTCAGCCAATTGCGTCGCTGTCATGGATTTGGCAAAGACGGTTTTCCACATCTGCGCGCTTTCATCTGCGTTATGGTCCGCTATCATCAGCCACATAAACCCAAGAATTAAGTCAGATGGTGTGCCTTCGCCTTTTGCATACATGATGCCAAGATGTTCTTGTGCCTCGGCGCTATCAGGGGCGGCTTTATGGAACCATTCCAACGCTTTTGAAAAATCCTGTGGAACGCCAAAACCATAGAAGAAATGGCGTCCCACAAAGAGCGTGGCTTCGGCATCACCCTGATTGGACAGGGCTAAAAATCCATTCAGGGAAGCTTTGAAATCCTGGGCGTAATAGGCCTCAAGCAATTGCTCAACATTTGGAGTTGTTGGTTGGCTTTTGGCCTGCACCATGCCTGTAAAGGATACCGCGCATGTTGCTATTAGCGTAAAGGCCAGAACCCGCAATTTTTTCATTTTTGCTTTAGTCCTAAATCTATTTGACCTTGAGAAGAACGTGCCGTTTTTTGCCGATACTCACTTTGATGACCCCCTCGGGTAGAAGTGAGTTTTCGCCGATGGTTGCGCGGTCATCGCTGATCTGGGTGTCGTTAATCCGCAAGGCACCAGACTTAATATGTCGCCGGGCTTCACCATTAGAGGCCGCTAATCCAGCAATAACGCAGGCCTGAAGAATGCCAATCCCGGCGTTTAGGTCGCCCCTTGGGATTTCTATAGTTGGAAGAGACAAATCAAGCGCCCCTTGCTCAAATGTTGCCCGTGCGGTGGTCTCAGCCTGTTGTGCCGCTTCGCGTGAATGAACGATTGCGGTTGCTTCCGTCGCTAGAATTTTCTTGGCGTCGTTAATGTCTGCTGTGGAGATTTTTGCGATTTCATCCAGAGGTAAGCGGGTGAAGATTTTGAGGAAACGTTCCACGTCATCGTCTTCGGTATTGCGGAAATATTGCCAAAACTCGTACGGTGAGAATAGCTCATCATTGAGCCATACGGCGCCGTTTTCAGTTTTGCCCATTTTTTGACCGGATGAAGTGGTGAGGAGCGGAGTGGTCAAAGCAAAAAGCTGGTCGCCGCCCATACGGTGGGACAGTTCAACACCATTGATAATATTGCCCCATTGGTCGGAGCCACCCATTTGCAACACACATTTATGTCGCTGGTTAAGTTCAACAAAATCATAGCCCTGCATAATCATGTAATTGAATTCAAGAAATGATAATGATTGCTCACGATCAAGACGAAGGCGCACGCTGTCAAAAGAAAGCATGCGATTGACGGAAAAATGACGACCTACATCACGTAAGAAATCCACATATTTCAGTTCCATCAGCCAGTCGGCATTGTTAACAATTTTTGCGTCCTGTGGCCCATCGCCAAATTTGAGGATGCGGGAAAATATCTTTTTGATACCCTCAATGTTTTTTGCAATATCTTCCTGACCAAGCAGTTTGCGCTGATTGTCCTTAAAGGACGGATCGCCAACCATGGAAGTTCCGCCGCCCATTAAAACAATAGGCTTATGCCCCGTTTCCTGAAACCAGTGGAGCATTGTTGCGCTAATCAAATTACCAATATGCAGGCTGGTTGCCGTGGCATCATACCCGACATAGGCTGTAACTGGCCCCGCAAGACACAGCTCATCCAATTTCTCTGGATTTGATATTTGATGGATAAACCCACGGGCCTCTAAGATTTGCAAGAAATCTGATTTATAGTTGGTCATAATATTTTAGCGCCCTCCACCGGCGGCAATATCGGCACGACGCCGATCGAGATATTCAGAACAACGCTCGATCAATTCTTCATTTCGCCCGGTGAAAAAATGGTTCGTGCCTTCCATGGTTTGTTGTTCAATGGTGATGCCTTTTTGCGTGTGCAATTTGTCTACCAAGCGTTGAACCGCTTCGGGGGGGGCAACCTTGTCCTCGGAACCGTGAATAATCAGGCCGGAGGAGGGGCAGGGTGCAAGGAATGAAAAGTCATACAAGTTTTCCGGCGGCGCAATGGAAATAAAACCTTCAACCTCCGGTCGGCGCATCAGCAATTGCATGCCAATCCATGCGCCAAAGGAAAATCCGGCAATCCACGACCCTTTGCTTTCGGGGTTGATGGACTGCAACCAGTCTAGAGATGCAGCTGCATCGGATAGTTCACCAATGCCATGATCAAACATGCCTTGGGATTTGCCCACACCGCGCGAATTAAATCTGAGGGTCGCAAATCCGCGCTCTACAAACATGTAATAGAGATCATAGATTATCTGATTGTTCATGGTGCCGCCAAATTCTGGATGTGGGTGCGACAGAATTGCAACGGGGGCATTGGGTTCAGTGCCGGGC
>JAJRRG010000159.1 GCA_024279675.1 Alphaproteobacteria bacterium | reverse complement strand
GTAACTTTCTTCCCAGTCACGACTTTCGTTTGTGGTCACCCCGTGACCGTTGGAGAATTTTCCAACATTCTTGCGCGCAAGAAAGTTTAATCTATCGAGTAAATGGCTCATGTTGCGTCCTTATTGAATAAGCGTAGGTCATGCCCGGCGGGGAACAATTCCCCGCCGGATTAGCGTTGGATAAATTGTGGCTTATGGATTTTTCACATAGGCGTTTGGCCGCAGGTAGAACCACCAGTTGATGGCGATACAAACAGCATAGAATATCGCAAATCCGTACAAGGCCAGTTCTGGTGTGCCAGCGCCCATTTGCTCCCCGAACACTTTGGGGATGATGAAGGCGCCATATGCGGCAATCGCAGAAGTCCAACCCAAAACCGGGCCAGTTTGTTCTTTGTTGAACACAATGGCGATGGTACGGAAAGTCGAGCCGTTGCCAATGCCAGTGGCGGCAAACAACAGCAGGAACAACGCCATGAATGGCAGGAACCATGTTTCCGGGGTTGCTGACATATATGCCTGCTGGATGATGTAAGCCAGTCCAAGAGCGGAACCAACCATCACAACTGAGATGATTTGGGTCACTTTAGCGCCACCCATTTTATCAGCCATCATGCCACCAATGGGGCGAATTAGCGCGCCAATAAATGGCCCCATCCATGCCCACATAAGAGCGGATGGACCTGCCGCATTCACGGTGTCATGGGTCATAACCCCGTCAACCAGGATGTGCTGGAAGCCAAATACCACTTTAATTGTGAGAGGCAAGGCAGCGGAATAACCAATGAACGAACCAAAGGTCATGATGTAGATGATGGTCATGGCCCATGTGTGCTTGTTGTTAAAGATTTTGTACTGGCGGTTGAGATTTTCACCCACCTGACCAGGGATCATCTTCAACATAACCACCGTTAAAATAATAACGATTGGCAATACCAACCACTTGGAAACCATCCAGCCGGAGCCGCCAACTGTTGCTGGAAGCAATAGCCACAAGCCGAAGATCGCCGCAACAAAACCAATGATCAGCATGCCAGAGATAATAGCAAAGGCACCAATCGGGTTGGGAATGTCGGGGGAAACGTGTTCATCACGAATGTTGTTCATGCCCCACCAGCCAATAAAAGCCAAGGGAACCAGCAACAACAACCAGACAAACCCTGCATTCTGGATATAGGTTTCAGTACCCGCTGGGATTTTGCCAATCAATGTACCAGAGGTTTGTTGTAAAGTGCGTGAAACACCGCCAAACAGACCAAATGTCATCACAAGTGGGATAACGATCTGCATAGTGGTTACGCCGAAATTTCCCAGACCAGCATTCATGCCCAAGGCATACCCAAGAATTTTCTTAGGGTAGAAGAAGCTGATGTTGGACATGGATGATGCAAAGTTGCCCCCGCCAAAGCCAGACAGCAATGCAAGCAACTGGAACTGCCACAGGGGCGTGTCAGGATTTTGTAGAGCAAAACCGGCACCAATTGCTGGAATCATGAGCAGAGCAGTGGTGAAAACAATTGTATTCCGGCCACCCGCAATACGGATAAAGAAGGTGGAGGGGATGCGCAAAGTTGCGCCGGTTAGACCCGCGATTGCCATCAGCGTAAAGAGTTCTGATTTGGGGAAATCAAAGCCCAGATTGATCATCTGAACAGTAATGATGCCCCAATAAAGCCATACGGCAAAACCGCTCAACAGGGATGGAATAGAAATCCATAGATTTCTTGTGGCAATTGATTTGCCTTTTGAATTCCAGAAGCTTTCGTCTTCCGGTTTCCAGTCTCTTAGATCTTGTCCCAAGATATATCTCCTAAATTTGGGTCTGTTCGGATTAAGGCGGACCGGGTGGCCCGCCTGTTTAATTTATTTATTTCGCCAGCGTGGCCTGAGCTTGGGCGATCATTTCCTGTGAGTGCAGAACCGCAGCCTTGGCCTCATCTGCCTTGTGAACCAGCACGTCCATTTGGGCTTGTTCGAAGGCAATTCTTTCCTCGGCTTCGCGTGTGGGTGAAAAACGCACGAGGAATGAAAGGAATGCTGCAATGACAACAACAATCCCAATGGTGAAGAACACGTCGTTCCATTCCATGTCACCCTTGAACAAGAACCCGGCTGCAACCGCACCCGCGTTCCCACCGGCACCAACAATCCCGGCAACAGCGCCAAGTGCTTTTTTGTTGATGAAAGGAACCACCGAATAGGTCGCGCCCTCAGCCATCTGAGTGAACAAAGAGAATAGGATCAAAGTGGGGATAGCTAAGAACAGCACATTCATTTGACTAAACAGCATCAGCGCAAGGCCTTCGCCAAGCAACACGATGAACAGCCAGAATGAACGACCTTTTAAGCCCCAAAGGGAGCCAAAGTTATCGCCAAATATTCCACCCAGCGTCCGGGCAAAGATGTTCATCAAACCAAACGAGGCGGCAATCATACCAGCGGTGATCAGGTCAACTTCAAAATAGTCATAGAAATACAGAGCGGCCACGTTGTTGACTGTAAGCTCGATACCAAAACATGCTCCATAAATCAGGAACAACACCCACACCCGATAATCGGCCATGGCCTTCCAGTAAGCACCAGCTACTTTGGTGCTCGCGGGCATCTTCCCCTGTGCGCGCAGGTCCTTGAACTTGCCGTCAGGTGCATCTTGAGTGAGGAAATAATAGGCGATACCAATGACAAAAATCACAGCCCCAACAATCACCATCGATAGACGCCAGCCTTCGGCATCTGTGAAGCCAAATCCAACAACAAACATGGAAAAAATGAGCGGCATCATTAACTGTGTGACACCACCACCCAGATTACCCCAACCAGCACTGGTTGCGTTTGCTGTGCCAACAACGTTGGGGGCAAACATAACTGAAGTGTGATATTGGGTGATTACGAAGGAAGCCCCAATCATGCCAATGGCAAGACGGAACAACAGGAAGCTCTCAAAGCTATTTGCCATACCGATAAAGGCCACGGGGAACGCGCCCAATAGCAACAACCACGTGTAGGTCATCCGTGGACCATACCTGTCGACTAACCAGCCAACCAGGAACCGCGCAAAAATTGTCATTGCGACCGAGCCGATGATTGTCCAGCCAACTTGCTCTTTTGTGAGGCTTAGTTCTTCGCGAACAATAATCATGAGTGGCGCAATGCCAAACCAAGCAAAAAAGCATGCAAAGAACGCAAACCACGTCATGTGGAACGTTCTGATCTGCACCATATTTACCTTAAAGAAGTTAGGCCAAAGGCTGGTGGCTTTATTTTGAATTTCCATAAATCGTCCCCTATTAGTTACGCGCGGCTATGCGGGCGCAAAGCCGTCCGCAACAAACAGCTTTATTCTAGGGCGGATGGGCTTGATATAAATCAAAAACCAATAGGCAAACTAAGAAACAAGGGGGCGGGAATCTAAATTTGTTCGGTGATTTTGAATGCTTTGGTGAGTGCTTTACAATTCACGCGGCCTATTGCAAAATAAGTCAAACGAGGTCTTGATAATTATCAATTGGAGTAGAATGTGCGCGTAGACGCTTTGCCAGAGATTCGCCAGCTAAGTCTTTTTGCAGGGATGCGCGATGAGAATTTTGAAGGATTGATGAAAGCTGCCTATTTGCAGAATTTTCCAGCCCAGGTCGAGCTGATAGATGAGGGCGACCAGGCGGATTTTTTGTTCTTTGTTATTGAGGGATGTGTGGAGCTTTATGCTGAGACCAGTGGGCGCGAGGGCGTGCTTGCACTGGTGCGGCCTGTGGGGTCGTTTATTCTGGCTGCTGTTATTAAGGATGCGGTCTATCTGATGTCTGCACGTACAACTGAAAAATCACGTATCCTGATGATACCTGCTCAAAATGTGCGCGATGCCTTTGAGCAGGATGATGGCTTTGCCCGTTCTATCGTTGTGGAACTTGCCGGATATTTTCGTGCGGTCGTCAAAGAATATAAGGATTTGCGGTTACGCACGGGAGTGGAGCGTTTGGCAAATCGTTTGATCAAATATCACCTAAACCAGGGCGAAAATGGCACCGTATGTTTGCCATGTGATAAAAAAACCTTGTCGTCAATTCTTGGCATGACGCCGGAAAACCTGTCCCGCGCATTTGGCACCCTCAAGGCCTATGGGGTGAAGGTCGAGGGCAGTGTGGTGAGGTTGAATGATCTGAAATCTCTCACCACCTTGGCTAAGCCAAATCCCTTGATCGACGATTACCGCACGTAAATAATGTTAGCTCATCACATGGTGGAGCGACATTCGGCACGATAGGCGAGGGGGGTCAGACGAGTCCTTTGTTTAAACGCCGCATAAAAACGCGAAAGACTTTGGTAGCCACACTCAAAGGCAATATGAGCCACATCTAAATCAGTTTCAACCAATTGACGCATAGCATGGCGTAAGCGGTGCCGCTTTATATATTCCCCAATGCTCAAGCCAAGAATTTCCCTGAACGCCTCACTCGCCTTTGATCGATGTAACCCCGCGTTTGCCACCACATCAACCGGAGTAATGCCAGAGGTAAATTCCTCTTGAATATACCCCGCCATGCGTTCCACATGTTCAATCGCACGTTTTGAAGAGTTCAATGTGATGGGGGCTGTCTCCTCACTATCCCCCAGCATTTCCCGATGCGCCCAAGACAGGCGTTTAAGGCGCACCTGAATTTCCTCTTCCAAAATAAGGTGTTGGGCCATATGCCCTTCTTCCCATTCCCTTGTCCAACGTTCAAAATTATGCGCGTCCGCAGGGTCGGCGAAGTTGGACGACAATAGATTGCCTTTCATGATCTTATGACGAAAGTCTGGATTAAGATTGAGGGAAAGGAATGTGCTAAGGGGAAGGTAGGCGCATGAGAGCATTTGATTGTCATCTACCTTGAGCACCTGATGGGGCGTTGCGGCCCAAAACACACAAATCTGTCCGGCCTTTAATTGATGCCTGCGTCCGTTGATCAGATAGATCAGGGTGCCGCTCCACAGATAGTTTAATTCAATATGATCGTGCCAGTGAGCGCTGCCCATTGCATCTGCAAGATGGGTTTCAATACAAAAATCCTGTCCAAGAATTTCATCATTCTCTACTTGTTCTTGTTCGAGCATCCTGTTCTCTTTCATTGGAAATCA
Source organism: Alphaproteobacteria bacterium (assembly GCA_024279675.1). Lineage (GTDB taxonomy): Bacteria > Pseudomonadota > Alphaproteobacteria > Rhizobiales > Devosiaceae > DROE01. Next base: position 37,995 of record JAJRRG010000159.1, on the reverse strand, counting down.
TGACCGCCTGACTTAAATATAACATAAAAGGGACGAAACAGGAATAATATACGAAGAATCCGGGAAGAATTCTCAAAAATGTCAGCGTATAGTTTTTTTGGAGGGTTAGTCTGTTCCTGTTTAGGATTGAAGCGGGTCTGGGCTGATTGACTTGTCGATGAAACAGACTAGCCGATGAAACAGACTGTAACGTTCACGCAGTCCGGATGGAGGAATTTATGAAACCAATATTTTTGACAATGGCGGCTCTGGCCGGTCTTGGCATATCTGCCATGCCCGCAACAGCGCAAACAGAATTGACCTATATGATGTGGGGAGATCCCCCAGAAATTGCCGTGTGGAACCAAATCGTTGATGAATTTGAAGCGCTGCACCCAAACATTAGTGTGAAAGTGGAGATCGCTGATTGGGATTCCTATTGGGATAAGTTGCGTATTCAGACCGTAGGGGGAACTGCACCTGACATTTTTGCCATGGATGCACCGATATATCCAGATTGGCAGAGCCGTGGTGCATTGCTTGATCTGTCTCCCTATTTAGCGGCGTCCCCTGAAGTTCTTGAAGGTGTATATCCGGGTCCCTTGAGCACATATCAGCTAGATTCTGGTACATTTGGTTTGCCCCGTGATATGCAAACCATTGTTATGTTCTATAACAAAGACATGTTTGACGCGGCGGGGGTGAGCTATCCTGATGATAGTTGGACGCTTGAGGATTTGAGCGCCGCCGCAGCAGCACTTACCCTAGATACTAACGGGGATGGCCGGACAGACCAGTGGGGAATATCCACTGAGCTTTGGGACATGGAACCTTTTTGGGGCCCTGTTGTGTATTCATATGGTGCCTCACCAATTTCTGACGATTACACATCAACTCTCGTTGGCGAAGGCGCTGCTTTGGACGCGTGGGATTATATCAATACCCTTTATACATCCGGCGGTATCATGAGCGATGAAGATTTGGAATCCTACGGGTATGATGGGTTCCTTGCAGGCGTTGCGGCCATGACGTTTTCTGGTCACTGGGTTGTGCCCGGATATGCGGACCTGACCTTTGGTTGGGACATTGCACCCTTTCCTAAAGGCCCTGCAAGTCGAGCGACTTTGGTCAACAGTGCCGGGATTGTTGCGTCAGCAACAACAGCCCATCCTGACGAAGCCGTGGAGTTCATTAAATTTGTGATTTCCGAAGCTGGACAGACCCGTTTGGCAGAGCTGGGCTTTGCAATTCCTGTGCTTGATAGTGTTGTTAATTCTCCAGCCTATCTGGATCAGCCCGGTGCAATTGACCAAACGATATTCACCGATGCTGTTGCCTATGCCCATACCAAGCCTAGCTTTAGGGGGTATGAGGAATGGTCTGCAACCGTTGGGGATTTATTGTCCGAAGTCTGGCTGGATGAAATGTCCATGCAAGACGCGCTTGCTGAAATTACCCCGTCCGCCGATGAAGTATTGGCAGACAATCAATAAGTGAGAAGCGTCCTGCCCGGACAAAGTGTTTGGGCAGGATTTTTTTATTTCACCCCAATTTTTTCTTAATCGATTGAAGTCTTATGCACACAAGAGGCATTAACCCACGCGGTGGTCAAAAAGTTTGGGTCTGGATTCTTCTGGCGCCAACCTTGGTTGGGCTGGTTGTTGGGGCGGTTGGCTCAATTGCCGCCACCTTTGGTATCAGCTTTTTTAGTTGGGATTTGCTCACACCCCCCGAGTGGGTGGGGATAGAAAACTATACGGATTTGCCGGGCAACCGTAAATTCCGCAAGGCATTGTTTAACACGACGATGTTCTCCATCATGTATGTGCCCGCAACCATTGTTATATCGCTGGTTGTTGCGGTTATGCTCAATCGACATATTGTGGGCAAAAGTTTTTTCCGGATGATTTTCTTTTTACCCGTTATTACTTCGCCCACTGCAGTTGGTCTGGTTTGGTCGTGGATTTATGCCAAGGACAAGGGGGCGCTTAACGCCGTTTTGGATGTTATCGGTATGGAGCCAGTCTCGTGGCTGGGTTCCAAAATGGTGCTTTACTCGGTAGTTATCGTCAATGTTTGGGGTGCCATCGGGGAGGGAATGATTATCTTTCTTGCCGGATCACAAGCCATTCCCCGCGATGTTTATGAGGCCGCAACCATTGATGGAGCGACCCCCTTCCAACAATTCTGGACATTGACCATTCCCTTGCTGTTGCCCTCATTGTTTTTCCAGACGGTGCTCTCGACCATTAACGCATTTCAAGCGTTTGACTATGTGTACATTCTTACTGCAACCTCAAGCGGGGGGTCGTCCATGCCTACCTTGGTGTTCCAGATTTATCGTGACGGCTTCAATTTCTTCCGCATGGGATCAGCTTCTGCCCAGTCCGTTGTACTGGCACTGGTTGTCCTATCCCTGACCTTGGTTTATTCACGCCTGCAAAAACGCTGGGGAGGTGAATAATGGCCCAACCGATGTCAAAACAAATAGGCACCCATCTGGCGCAGAATTACGGATTTTATCTTGCGCTCATTCTCGGGGGTATCTTGATGATGGCGCCGTTTGCTTGGATGATTTCGACCGCGTTGAAGCCCGCCGCCGATCAATTTACCCGTGACCTCATTCCCAAAACCGTGACGCTGGAAAACTTCCCCGATGCATGGGAGAAAATGAAATTCTCGTCTCTGATGTGGAATTCCATGCGCATTGCAGCCCTGTCCACAATCGGCCAGGTGGTCACCTGTTCCATGGGGGCCTTTGTCTTTGCGGTGGTCAAATTCCGGGGGCGCGATTTCCTGTTTCTTCTGCTTTTGGCGACGCTGATGGTGCCCTATCAAATGACCATCATTCCTCAGTTTTTAATATTCAAAACCCTGGGACTTTATGGAACTGATTTACCGCTGTATCTGCCGCAATTTTTAGGAGGCGCCTTTGGAATTTTCCTGTTGCGGCAATATTTCAGAACCATTCCCTTGGATTTGCTTGAGGCTGCTCAATTGGATGGGGCCAGCCTGTTCCAAATATATTGGGGTATTTATTTGCCCCTTGCAAAGCCGGCCCTTGGGGCGTTGGCTTTGTTTGCTTTCATGTCCTCCTGGAACGACCTGTTCTCGGCGCTAATCTATCTACCAAGCGATTTGGAAAAGACCACGTTGCCCGTGGGATTGTCTTTATTCCAACGTCTATATCGGGCGCAATGGGCGCTCATGATGGCCGCCGTTATTATTTCGGTGGCGCCCATTATGGTGGCATTTTTCTTTGCCCAGAAACAATTCATCCAAGGCATTGCGGCCTCTGGAGTGAAATAATTAAGACCCAAGTTGAAACCTTTGAATTTACAAAAAGACCTATGGAGTATGTAGGATGTTAAAAATTACACTGATCGGGGCCGGGAGCACCGTTTTTGCCCAAAATATTCTCAGCGATGTGCTGAGTAACAAAGACCTGCAACATGCGCGGATTGCCCTGCATGATATTGATCCAATACGCCTTGAAACATCTAAGAAAGTGGCAACTCGGATTGGTGAGGCCCTAGACATTTCTGACCTTAAAATTGAAGCCACCACCGACAGGCGTGAAGCGTTGGAAGGGGCAAATTTTGTCATTTTGATGATGCAGGTGGGGGGGTATAAACCCGCGACGGTAACAGATTTTGAAGTGCCTGAAAAATACGGGTTGGGCCAAACTATTGGCGATACGCTGGGCATTGGCGGAATATTTCGTGGTTTGCGTACAATCCCCGTTTTATTTGATATTTGTCAGGATATGGAAGAACTGTGCCCGGACGCTATTCTTTTGCAATATGTAAATCCCATGGCCATCAATTGCTGGGCTGTAAAAGAACGTTTTCCCAAAATTAAAACCGTGGGCCTGTGCCATTCTGTGCAGGAAACCGCGCACCAATTGGCTGAAGCTTTGGGGGAAGATCCTGAAAAACTCAACTATCAATGCGCAGGTATCAACCACGTGGCTTTTTACTTGAAATTTGAGAAAATTCTGGCTGATGGAAGTTTAGAGGATCTTTATCCGGCCCTTTTGGCTTTAGCTAAATCTGGGGACATACCTGAGGGCGATCTTGTACGTTTTGACCTGCTCAAAAGAGTTGGGCATTTCGTCACTGAATCCTCCGTGCATTTTTCCGAGTATAATCCCTGGTATCTAAAATCCAATCGTCCAGAACTGGTGGAAAAATTCGGCTTACGTATTGGTGAATATCTATATCGTTGTGAGGAACAAATAGAAGAATGGCAAGAGTTGCAAAAAGAACTGGAGGGGTCGGCCCCCATTGAGGTTTGTCAAAGTAATGAATATGCCGCTGGGATTATCCATGCGGCGGTGACGGGCGAGCCCAGCCTTATCTATGGCAATGTGCCCAATAATGGTCTGATCTCAAATTTGCCCGATGATGCAATTGTCGAAGTGCCCTGTGTGGTGGATCGCAATGGCATTCAGCCCACACAAATTGGAGAAATTCCAGCCCATTTGGCCGCCATTATGCAATTATCAATCAACGTGCAACGCCTGACAGTACGCGCCGCATTATCAGGCAAGCGCGAGCATGTCTATCAGGCCGCCATGCTCGACCCGCATACGGGTGCCGAACTGGATTTAGATCAGATTTGGGCTCTTTGTGATGACCTAATCGAAGCGCACGGGGACCTGTTGCCTAACTTTTCGTGAGAGAAATATGGGATAAGCAGGGGTGTGATTAATGGCACAAAATAAACGGACATGCTCATGAGCGAGTTGGTTATGGGTCTGGATGGGGGAGGGTCAAAAACCCTCCTCGCATTGGCGGATCGTGAGGGGAATGTAACAGTTTTTGACGCCGCCGTTGGCATCAACGCTATGGATAATCCCAAGTGGAAAGATAATTTTCAAACTATATTCTCCGGTGTTACGCAATATCAGAGTGATATCGTGAGTGCAGTGCTTGGTATTCCGGCCTTTGGCGAAACCAAGCAGTTTGACGCGGATTACCATGCCTTTGCCACAGCAATTATGCCGTATAAACATATGCTTATCAACGATGTGTTTCTGGCCCATGAGGCGGCTTTTGCGGGCGGCGAAGGGGTCACAATTGTTGCCGGTACCGGCGCGATGTTGGTTGGTGGCAAGCAAGGACAGAACCGCAAGCGCGTGGGCGGTTGGGGCGAGGGGTTTGGTGATGAGGGCGGGGCCTATTGGATTGGTATCGAGGCGTTGCGCACCACCAGTCATGCTCTGGATATGATCATAGATGCGCCTGAGTTTTTGTCTTTGATGATGCAGTTGCTTCGCAAAGATGACCAGAGCGACATGGAGGCCTTGTTAAATTGGTATTTCGCCCAAGATCACCAGCGATCCGCTGTTGCGGGGTTGGCGCGGCATGTTGACCATTGGGCCGATGATGGTAATGAAATTGCCCAGAATATAATGCGTCGAGCCGCTGGCCATCTGCACCAGCAATATGTCGCCATGTGGAAAAAACTAGGTGGAGACCGCGCCCCGGATTGGAGCTTTGCGGGTTCGGTTTTGAACTCTGGCATCCTTAAAAACCGTGTAACAAACCTCATCGGAAAACCTTCAGTTGCGCCGATTTTGCCCCCCGTTGGTGGGGGGCTTTGGCTTGCCGCCAAATCTGCCAACTGGGACGCAGATAAACCATGGATAGATAAGATTTCCAAGGCACTCGAGTCTAACAAAATACAACCGACAATTGCATAAGGACATCAGGTATTATGAATGCGACAGAACGATCTATTTTTGAACAATTTGACTATTGGCAACAGGCAGAACTGCCTGAACCACTCACGGATAAATCCGTCACCTATGTGATTATCGGTTGCGGTACCAGTTATAATCTGGCCATGTCCATGGCCGCCATGTTCAATGAGGCTGGCTTTGTTTCCATTGCCGCCCCCGCCGGGGAATGGTTGAGCCGCGCCAAAACTTATGCCGGTATGGCATTTCCTGAAAAGGTAAAAATTATCGCTTTATCAAGAAGCGGTGAGACGACTGAAACAGTAAATGCGGCGGCCTATTCTCGTAGTGTTGGCATAGAAGTTATTGGGGTCACATGTGCCGCCCCTTCCAAACTGGCTCAGAATTCTGACAAAACCATATATTTACCCACCCATCCCCAAGAGGGCATCGTGATGACGACTTCAGCTTCGCTGATGTTGTTGGCGGGAATGGCCCTAGCCGGGCATGAGCTTGCCCCCGGTTTTCATCAACCGGCTGAAGAGTTGTTATTGCGGTTGGCCAAGGCCGATCTGAAATTTCTCGCCGGGCGTTCCCATGTCGTATTTTTGGGCGGCGGCACGCTATATGGCATTGCGGTGGAAGCCTCCCTCAAGCTTCAGGAAATGAGTTTGAGCTTCACGCAGGCTTTTCATCCACTTGAATATCGCCACGGCCCAGTTTCGTTGGTGGATGAAGGTTCAGCCATTATCTTGCTATATAACCCGCAAACTCGGACTGAGGAAAATGTTCTGGCCCCTGAACTGACTGAAAAGCGCTCGGCCCTTCTTGGGTTGGATGGCGCGGCAGCGCAAAACTCCAGCGAGCAGGTGGGCGATACAATTCTAAATCTCGATGTTTCGGGCTTAAACCAGCTTTTGCCTTTAACATTGCTACCGGCCTTGCAATATTTTGGAGAGTACATTGCTCAACAAAAGGGACTAGATACATCGGCGCCCCGTCATCTGACAAAAGTGGTGGTTCTAAAGGAATAGTTCCAAATGAATATTTCCAAATTTTTTGCAAGTCTCAAATCTTCCCAATCAAGTGCAAAACCACTGGGAATTACGTCCATTTGCACGGCCAATCCACTGGTTATTGAGGCATGTTTCGCCGAAGCAAAAGCCAATGACGAGCGTACGAGAAAGGCCAATCCAATTCTTATTGAGGCCACCTGTAATCAGGTCAATCAGGACGGTGGATATACGGGGATGAACCCCGCAGGATTTATCAGCTTCGTCCACACCATTGCTGATAGGGCGAACTTCCCCCATGACCAGATAATCTTTGGAGGTGATCACCTGGGGCCAAATCCGTGGCGTCATTTGCCCCATGAACAAGCTATGAAAAAAGCAATGCAGATGATGGCCGATTATGCACAAGCAGGATTTTCTAAAATCCATCTGGACGCGTCCATGTCGTGCGCAGATGATCCCGCAGTTTTACCACCCCGCATAATTGCAGAACGCGCCGCCCGTTTGGCTCAAATCGCAGAAACTGCGGCAGGTAACGCCAATCACCAATCCCCCATCTATATAATTGGCACAGAAGTTCCCGTGCCCGGTGGGGCCAACGAAATTGTCGCGGATTTAGCAATAACATCAATTTCTAGTGTTAAAGAGTGCCTGGAGGCCCATGAGGTTGCTTTTGCATCTCTTGGGTTGGCGGAGGCCTATCAGCGCATTGTGGGTCTCGTCGTGCAACCGGGGGTGGAATTTGGTCACCAAAATGTTGTGGCCTATATTTCCGATAAGGCGCGTGCGCTTTGCGATTGGCGCGCGCATGAGAATGGTCCTATGTTTGAGGCCCATTCAACCGATTATCAAACAGCATCTGCCTTGCGTGAACTGGTTGTCGATGGATTTGGCATCTTAAAAGTTGGCCCCGGTTTAACCTTTGCTTTGCGCGAAGCCCTTTATGGCCTTGATCAAATCGCCGGACAAATGACATCAAGCTATAACGCTGGCCAACTTTCTGCCGCCATGGAGGACGTGATGCTTGACGCGCCAGCCAATTGGGAAGCCTATTATGATGGAGGCCCGCGTGAACAAAAAATCCTTCGCCATTTTTCCTATTCTGATCGTATCCGATATTATTGGCCTGACCCTACAGCGCAATCTGCTCTTGAAAAATTGTTCGCAGCGCTTGAGGGGCAAAGTATTCCAGAAACGTTGGTGTCGCAATATATGCCAGCCTTGTATCGCTCGGTAATGGAAGGAATTATTGGGAGCACAGCGCATGATTTAATGTTCGCGGCAACCCGTTTGGCATTGGCCCCATATTCGCACGCGACATTGCCAGAGTGATTTCTGAGATGTTGAGGGGAGGTTCCCTTGCGGTCGATGTGGGTTTGCGGGCAAATAAAGACTTCTGATTCTTTGCGGGATTAAACACGCTATGAAAATATTATCCCTGTCTGGGAGCATGCGAAGCGCATCAACCAACAGCACTCTTTTGCATGCGATTGCAACCTCAGCCCATGATTTGGCAGATTTTGACATCTATCAGGGTCTGGGTGACTTGCCCATATTTTCGCCTGATCTGGATGGTGATAATATGCCCCAAAGTGTTAAAGACTTGATCGCGGAGGTGGTTGAGGCAGATGGGGTGATCATTGCCTGCCCAGAATATGCCCACGGTATTCCCGGTGGCTTAAAAAATGCCCTCGACTGGATTGTTTCAAACGAAGCATTCCCCGGTAAGCCGGTATTGATGGTGCATGCCAGCACACGAGGACAATTTTTGCGTGATGCCCTGTCTGAGGTTTTACGCACCATGTCTGCAAATCTAATATCTCAGGATGGTTTGACTATAGATCTGATGGGAAAAACTTTGGAACAGGCGAGGGAGCAGCTCCTATCCTTTTCTAGGATTGAGGAAATGCGCGCCGCTGTTACATTTTTCATTGATGAAATCGAGAGGCTCGGAAAAACCTAGTTTTATAATATGCACTTCCTAGTTGAAATTGCCGTCAGTTCAATTTAGAATGATTCTAAACTTAACGATTGCCTTCAAAAGGCAAAGTCTAAATTCAATTAGGAACTTATATCATGCAAGCTGGCATCACTCTCCCTGACGTTACATTTCACACCCGCGTACGCGACGCATCGATAGGCGGCGACAACCCTTTTAAATGGGTTGAGAAAACCACCGCCGACTATTTTGCAGGTAAGCGGGTTATTCTGTTTTCCCTGCCCGGTGCCTTTACCCCCACGTGTTCGACTTTCCAACTTCCCGGATTCGAAAACGGGGCAGCAGGCTTTGCCGCTGAGGGAATTGACGAGATTTATTGCATGTCTGTGAATGATAGTTACGTCATGAACAAATGGGCCATCGGTCAGGAACTCAAAAACGTAAAAGTCATTCCCGATGGATCAGGTACTTTTACTCGCCGCATGGGCATGTTGGTTGCTAAGGACCTCGAAGGGTTCGGCATGCGCTCTTGGCGCTACGCGGCAATCATCAATGATGGCGTGGTTGAAGCTTGGTTCCAAGAACCCGGTCTGGCTGACAATCACCCCGAAGACCCCTATGGCGTATCATCCCCTGAAACCGTCATGGCTTGGTTGAAAGATAACAAATAAGCGATTCAAATATTTGAATAAAAAAGGGCGACACCGATGAACGGAGTCGCCCTTTTTTAATAGTAATGGGTGACTATCCGCAGTCTGAATAACCGCTTGCAATGCACCTTTCAGTGATCGCCCCAGCCTGAGCAATGCTTTTTGCGCTCATGGTTGTCTCAATTTCTCTCAAATATTCCGCCGCTTTTTCGTGGCCGTTATTTGTGGCAATTTGGTACCAGACATGGGCCAGAATGATGTTGGCTGGAATACCCTCACCATTTTCATACAACACGCCAACATTGATTTGAGAGCGTGCTGAACCTTGAGCCGCCGCGGCCCGATACCAGTCCATCGCCGCCTCTCGATCTTGTGCCACACCTTCCCCATAATCATACATCAAACCTAAATTATGCTGAGCACTGGAATAACCCTGTTCCGCCGATAACCGATAATAGCGAACAGCCTCCTCATCATCCACTTCTACGCCTTCGCCAACATCAAGAAGATAGCCGAGATTAAACTGTCCAAAACGGTTGCCCTGTGCGGCCGAGAGGCGATACCAGCGCACCGCTTCCATATTGTCTTCAGCGACCCCATATCCGTTGTCAAACAACAGACCGATATTATTTTGCGCATCCGGATCGTCTTGGGCAGCAGCTAGGCGATACCATTTCATGGCTTCCACATAATCCTGAGCAATGCCTTCGCCATATTCAAACATATATCCCAGATTATTTTGCGCACCACGATGCCCAAGCCCGGCCGCCTTGCGATACCATTGCACCGCTTTTGCGTCGTCTATTTCCAGGCCCTCGCCCTCATCATAGCTATAGGCGATGTTGAAAATCGCATCCGCATCCCCTTGCTTTGCCAACGGACGCCATATCCCCAAAGCGAGTTCAAAGTCACCTCTGTTGGCGGCATCAAGGCCATCCTGAAAGGATTGAGCCAGTACTGAAGGCGCTGAGAATGCCATTATTGCGCAACAAGATAACGCCAGTTTCTGAAACTTATTAGCCATAAATATCTCCCTATTATTCATTAAAGTGTAGCCGTTGGTAAATTTTTAGTCGAGTGCATCAGAAAATTACAAAATTATAAATAGATTTTTCTTAATTCCCCATCACTTCCGTTTGATTGAGACGCACGAATGTGAATTCCTTTGCCCTCAAATTGAGAATGCCGCCACCACGCCGGGGTCGGATGCGCGGTTGGGGTGATTGATTTGGGCGATGATAACATCCCCATCTTGTGCCACCGTAATTGGGCTCGCAGTTGTTGCAAACCATAGGGGCATTCATTGCCGTTTGGACGTAACTACAGATTGGTGTTAGTGCGGGCAGACCTCTGCTAAACATGCTCCCCCTTCAAATCTCCATATGCTTAAGTCAATTTAATCTATGCGTAAAATTGGCACTATAATGTGGCCCAATTTCAATTTATGCTACTTTGAATCACTTTAAGAGGGAAACGAGCTAAATGACTCTTTTTATTATCGGACTTCTACTTTTCTTTGTACCCCATATCGCGCCATTGCTTGTTTCAGGTTTGAAGCCTTCCCTTGTCGCGCGCATGGGAGCAGGGCCCTATAAGGGAATTTATTCTCTGCTTTCCTTGGGGGGGCTGGTGCTGATTGTTTTTGGCTGGATGCAGTATCGCGAATTGGCGCCTATGGTCTATGAACCTCCCACATGGGGCCGCCATGCCACGATGTTGCTGGTCTGGATTGCTCTGATTTTATTTGCGATGCCGCGATCAAAACCCGGCAAAATCATGGTTATTGTAAAACACCCCATGGTTGTTGGCACCATATACTGGTCAGTAGGGCATTTGCTGGCAAATGGGGATTTGGCCTCGGTTATGATGTTTGGTAGTTTTCTGGTATTCGCGTTGATTTCGCGGATAAAAGAAAAAATGGCCGGCGATCCAAATCCGCGATTCATTAGTTACCGCAGTGATATTGTCGCCATTGGCGTTGGCACGTTAATTTATGGGGTGCTGTTGCTGTGGGGGCATGTATGGATTACTGGTGTTACAATAATTTAAGTCGCGGCCTCACAAACTATGCCAATTCGGCGTTGCGCATGAGCCCGTGACTTGAGGTTGAAATGCCCCAAATCATGGGGCGGTTTCTACTATATTGAACTAATATTGCTTTTTTTGCTTTATGTGGCTGTTTTTGTCGTAAATTGTTGGATCTGCGCGTTGGCGTGGGCAACTGCCTGTTTGGCGACTTCATCCCCCATGGACATGCCTTCAGCACGGATGAAATTCACATCAGTTAAGCCAATAAATCCCAAAACCATTTTTAAATAACTCTCCTGATGATCAAGGGATGCCAATGGGCCTTGGGTGTAAACACCGCCACGCGTTGATGCAACGTAGATTTTTTTGCCGACAAGCAAACCTTCAGCACCGTTCTCGCTATAACGAAATGTTTCGCCAGCGCGCGCAACATGATCAATCCATGCCTTCAGGGAAGACGGAATACTGAAATTGTGCATGGGTGCCCCGATAACTATAATGTCGGCTTGTCTTAATTCGTTGATCAATTCAGTAGAGAGCATTAAAGCATTTTTCTGTGTTTCATTGCGCTGTTCCGGGGGGGTATAAAATCCACTAACAACCAGTCCGTCTAAATGAGGCAGCGGCTGGGCAGTCAAGTCACGGTTGATAAGCGTGCTGTTGGGATGCTGCTCCAAAAGGCGCTCAATGAGGCTTGCTGATAGTTTTCGGGATGCAGATTTATCACCAAGTGGGCTACTGCTAACTTGCAAAATGGTTTTGGGCACAAAATTTTCCTTTGTAGTATTGAAAGTACACTTGCACTCTATATATAATTTAGTATAAAAAAAGAACGCACTTTAAAATCAGATACTTACATAGAGGTAACCAATGGAAAATCCAGCATTTAGAGACAGAAATAATCAATCTATAGAATGCAGGGTCATGCGAGATATGCTCAGTCGCATTGGTGACAAATGGAGTTTGCTGGTTATCTTCACATTGGCATTTGCTTCAGATCAACAACCTTTGCGCTTTTCTGAACTTATGCGGTTGATAAACGGTATTTCACAACGGATGCTGACAACAACGCTACGTAATTTGGAGAGGGAAGGGTTTTTAACGCGCCAGATCTATGCTGAAGTTCCGCCGCGGGTCGAGTATTCATTGACCGATCGGGGGAGAGGATTGCTCGTGCCCGCAACAAACTTGCTGGACTGGATAAAAAAAGAATGGCCAGCAATTGAAAAATCAAGACAAGAGTATGATGCCAAGATTAAGTAGTAATTCTTGACAAATGTTGCAGTCAGGTGACGATTTCGCCCATATTTTTATACCGCACACTTGATGCATAGCAATGCCGCCGGATCAACCTGCAGACGTTTGATGGGGATTTCTTCGTCACACTCTAGGCAAAATCCAAACTCGCCGGCTTCAATCCGGGCCAATGCCTGTTCAATACGCATCAAATCCATGGCCCTTTGCCGCTCCTGTGCATGAGCCATGGCCTGTTGTTGCATCGCATCAACCCGCGACACACGGCCCACGGATTGCTGATCTAGGGAAACCGGCGCGCGAGCTTCTGCACTTGCATCGCGAATAGCGATAAGTTCAGCCCGTTTATGCACCAAAAGAGCCCTGAATTCGTCCAACATTTGAGTCAATTGTTGTTGTTTCATGGTTTTACTTTGCTTTTATTGAAACTGAGCTTACTAAGCCAATTGCAATCAAACAATACGCGCTCTATTGTGCGCGAAATTCATCATCCTAGACAAGCAGTGATTATTATGTCCGAAGACACCATTTTTTCAGAAGTTGACGAAGACCTACGCTCAGCGCGTATGAATGCCATGTGGCGACGTTTTGGCCCTTGGCTTATTGGGGCGGCGGTTCTAGTGGTCATTCTCGTTGGCGCAAACGAAGGCTGGCGCTGGTATCAAAACGATATCGCGGCAAAGTCCTCTGATCAATTTTATGCGGCATTGGAGTTGGTGGAAACCGGCGATATTGCCGGGGCAAATGATGCACTAAACGTTACGATTGCCAACGGGTCGGGGGAATACCCCACCTTGGCGCGTTTTGCCCAAGCCTCGCTTTTGGCCCAGGACGGTAGAACAGCCGAAGCTGTTGCAGCGTACGACGCGTTGGCCAATACCCAGTCCAATACAAGAATGCGTGAAATGGCTTTGCTATTGGCGGCATCTTTGCTGATTGATGAGGGCGATGTTTCCGGCATTGAGTCTCGTCTTGCTGGGATATTATCCCCCAGTAGTGCTTTGCTAAATGTTGCCCGCGAAGCTGTTGGACTTGCCCATTTTAGCGCCGGTAATCTAGATGCGGCCCGCGAGGAATTTTCAATAATTATTGCCGATCCAGGTACCTCATTGGATTTATTACGCCGGGTGCAGGTTTATGAAAGCCAACTCATTGCCCAAGGTGCGGCTGACCCCGCGGCTGAATCTAATACACCAAGCGAGTAGCAACTTAGCATCGCGTTTAAGTGTTTGGCGGTTTTACGTTTCGGGAACGCGCTTAAAAAATTCGATAGCGAATACGCTGTGTTGGAACTGAATAAATGAAACTTACCGTAGCTACAAAGCGTTCCCAGCAAAAGTGTTTGGCGGTTTTGCGTTTCGGGAACGCGTCCACTAAAACTCGATTGCGAATAGCCAATGGTTGGAAATAAATAATGAAACTTACCGTAGTTACAAAGCGTTCCCAGCAAAAGTGTTTGGCGGTTTTGCGTTTCGGGAACGCGCTTAAAAAATTCGATAGCGAGTACGCTGTGTTGGAACTGAATAAATGAAACTTACCGTAGCTGCAAAGCGTTCCCAGCAAAAGTGTTTGGCGGTTTTGCGTTTCGGGAACGCGTCCACTAAAACTCGATTGCGAATAGCCAATGGTTGGAAATAAATAATGAAACTTACCGTAGCAATCGTTGGACGTCCCAATGTGGGCAAATCCACCTTATTTAATCGTCTGGTGGGCAAACGTCTTGCCTTGGTTGACGACACGCCGGGGGTCACGCGCGATCGACGTGAGGGTGAGGGACGCATTGGGGAGCTGACCTTCCGGTTAGTCGATACCGCTGGCTATGAGGATGTGACCGACAATTCCCTTGAGGCGCGCATGCGCAAACAAACCGAAGCGGCCATTGAAGAAGCGGACATCATCTTTTTTATGATTGACGCGCGGGCAGGGGTCACCCCCCTTGATCAGACATTTGGTGCGTTATTGCGTAAATCCAACCGCGCCGTGCATTTGGTGGCGAATAAGGTTGAAGGTCGTCGGGCTGACGCTGGCTTGCTGGATGCCTATTCCCTTGGCCTTGGAGAACCCATAGGCCTTTCCGCAGAACACGGCACTGGAATTGGTGATCTGTACACGGTGCTATTTGATGCGGCGGAAAAACTCGCAGAAATCGAAACAGCAGAAGATATTAGCTTTCAACCTGAGATCAATGTGGATGTTGAGCCTGATACTGATATTGTACCCAAGTGGAACCCGAACCGCTATTTGAACGTAGCCATTGTGGGGCGACCCAATGCGGGGAAATCCACCCTGATCAACCGTCTTGTGGGTGCGGAGCGCTTGCTCACCGGGCCAGAGGCGGGCATTACCCGCGATTCCATCATGGTGCCTTGGGAATATGAGGGGCGTACCATCAATCTGGTGGATACCGCCGGGATTCGTAAGCGCGCGCGGGTACAAAAGAAGCTTGAAAAACTGGCTGTCTCCGACGCTTTACGCTCTATTCAATATGCGGAAATTGTCGTGCTGATGCTTGATGCCACCCAACCGTTTGAAAAGCAGGATTTGCATCTGGCCGACCTTGTGGAACGTGAGGGCCGGGCGCTGGTTATTGCCCTGAACAAGTGGGATTTGATCAAGGATAAAAATGAAACTTTGAAAAAACTGCGCGAAATGTGCGAGCGGCTTTTGCCTCAATTGCGTGGCGTTCCGCTGATCACTTTATCAGGTCTTAAGGGGCAGAATATCCCCAACCTGATGAAGGCGATTTTTGAGATTGAATATAACTGGAATATTCGCCTGTCTACCTCGCGGGTTAATCAATGGTTGCATGCCAAAGTGCAGGCCCATACACCCCCGGCGGTTTCCGGGCGGCGCTTGAAATTGCGGTATATGACGCAGGTCAAATCTCGCCCCCCCACATTCATCCTGTTCTGTTCGCGCCCCGATGCTCTGCCAACCGCCTATGTGCGTTATCTAGTCAATGGCATGCGTGAGGATTTTGACATTACTGGCACGCCGATTCGCATGTGGATCCGTGCGGGTGAAAATCCCTATCATGAAAAGAATAAGCGAAAATTGGGTTAGTTTTCAGCGGGTTGCGAGTTGGTTCGGAATCATTTTCTGATAAGGGGAAGTGCATCAATTCCGCTTTCCCATTACCTGGTTCATGCGGGTAAATTCTGCGCATCTCATCAGCATTGCAAGAGCCATATATCAATGACTGCTTTACGCCCCTAACGGCCAATACCCGCTAGTAAATCTTTGTGCTGGGCAAACGCCGCAACAAGAAACCGCACACAGACTCGCACCCGTTCAGATGTAATCAGGTCTGGATGGGTTAGCACCCAACCTTGGCGTTCCTTATAAACTTTACCCGGGGGGACGCGCACAAGACGCGGATCGCGGTCGCCCAGCAAGCATAAAGAGTAAGCCATACCTAGGTTTTCGCGCACTGCGGCCAATTGCGTCATCGGATCGGACGCCATGTGAGCAACCTTACAGCGCTTTAATTCTTTCACTTGTTTCCAGCCTGGCTGCATCCGGGAACTGCCCCACCCCACCCAGCGAGCGGTTGGCTCCGGGCCAGTTATGTCGTGGGTAGCCAGATATTCAGGGGTCGCATAAACGCAGTTGGAAAAATCTGGCAAGCGCCGACCAACCAGATAATCATCAGGCTTGTCCTGAAACCGGATGGCAATATCCGCATGCTGACGGGACAGATCGACAATATCATAGGCTGCGATGATCTCAACCTCAATTTTGGGGTATAAACGGGCGAACTCTGCGACGTGCGGCATGATTAAATAATGTGCCAGCACAGGTGGCATCGAGATGCGGATAGGGCCAAAAAGACCGACATCGCGGCCCGCGACCTCTCGTTCGATCCCCAGCACTTCCGCTTCAATTCTCTCGGCACGTTCGATAATGGAAAGACCGGTTTCGGTTGCGACAAGACCAGTCGGTGTGCGCACAAAAAGCCGGGTTTCAAGTTTTGCTTCCATTGCGTTCAAGCGGCGCGAAATTGTCGAATGGCTCACATCTAGTAATGCCGAAGCGGCCCGAACTGATTGACCGCGTTGCACCGCTAAAAAGACGCGCAAGTCATCCCATTCCATACCTTTCATTGTGTTGATGACCTTCCATTGCGGGTTACAGGGATATATCTTGTTCCATATATCGACCATATCGTTCCGTAATTAGCCATATACGTTCCCTTTTTGCAAGTGCTATGCAGAACTTCGTTGCATATTGCAAACAGGAGCAAATCATGGCTGACATAATCAAAGAAGAACGGGTCAACGCATCCACAAGCGAAGTCTGGGTGGCGGGGGACAGGTTTGGCGATATCGCAGATTGGCACCCAGGCTTGGAAAAATCTGCACTTATCGAGGGGTCAGACCCAACAGGCCTTGGTGCGCGTCGCCGCTGTGATTTCACAGGTGGAAAGAAACATATTTTTGAAGAAATCGTGGGTTACGAGGCTGGTCATTCTATGGCAGTTCACATCTATGATGGCAACATTCCAATGCAATCTGCCAAAGTGACATTCCGCATAAAACCCGACGGACCAGATAAAACCAAGGTTTCGGCGGAAGTTGATTTCAAAATGAAACTGGGTGTCTTGGGCGCAGCTATTAAGCCGCTGGCAAAAAGACAGCTCGGCAATGACATCGCCAAGTTGCTCAAAGCCAACAAGGGCTTTGTTGAACAACAAGCAATCTAAAAAATCCGATAGATATTACCTCCACTGTTCAAAAAGGAACACATCATGGTACTTAGTGCACCAAATCTCATTCTCTTTGTAATCTCTGCATTGCTTGCGCTGCTGGCATTGCTCGCAGCCTTTAAGGTCCCGTTGCCTGGAAACTCCGATCACGCGGTGTACGTTGCGCTTGTTGCTTACGTGATACTCGCTGCTGGCATAGTGTTTTAGGATATCTATGTTTGTGGCGCTCAAAATGATATAGTTTGGATGATTGCCACACCGTGGAACATTGACGTATTTGTCTCCATTTTCATTACCTAGGTGCCGCAAAACCTGGGTATGAGATCTGTATCATTTTAAGTGAGGTCAGTTTTAAGGGCGTGCTTGATAATAGGTGCAACAGTGTTTGCACTTATACCGTGTTCTTTGCAGTATTTAGATTGAAGCCATATCTTCAGGGGTTTTTGGCCTTTGCTAGCGTTACAACCACAACAGCAAAGAGCAATATTTCTGCGTGTTATGATGTTAGCATCATTGATTATATGCTCCCAACTAGCCATCGATTTTCTTGAAATCTTAGTTGATGAGAATGCTTCACCACAATAAACGCATTTTTTGTCCCTTGAGCGAACTTCCATCTCTAGCCACAATGGAATGTTCCATTTGTTAGCCAATTTCCAACCCTCCGATATATGAGCTATTGATTGTTGCAAAAAAGAAGGCATTTGCAAGAGTGTTTCGCATCGAATGAATTCAATGATTTAAGTGCCGCAAAACCCACAAGCCGTTATATCCCTAAATCCCGCGAAACTCGCCGGTTCCCATATCAAAAATCTGTCCGTTTTTGCTCAGGGACGGGCTGACCAAATCCACAAGTTTTGGTGCAATGTCCGCCGGGGAGGGCAGCGTTGCCGGATCTTCGCCGGGCACTGCACTGGCGCGCATGGCTGTACGTACGGCGTCGGGGTAAAACACGTTTACTTTGACGTTCGTCTGTATGAGTTCCCCCGCATAGGATTTTGCCATGGCGTTAAGCGCTGCTTTGCTGGCCGCATAAAGCCCCCAATAGGGCTTGGCGCTTTCAGCCGAACTTGAGGAAACAAACACCACGCGCCCAGCATCAGCAGATTTGAGCAACATGTCCATGGAGCGCACCAACCGGTAAGGCGCGGTCACATTGATGTCCATGACTTTGGCAAAATCCTTGGGGGCGATATGGGAGAGGGGTGAGATCGGCCCCAACATCCCCGCATTGATAATCATGCCGTCAAGCTTGCCCCAGCGGTCAAAAATGGCCTTGCCCAGACGATCAACGCCCTCACCATCGGTGAGGTCGAGCGGCACAATGGTGGTTTCACAATTATGGGATTGAATTTCGTCGTCCAGCTCCTCCAGTCCCCCCAATGTGCGCGCCACACTGATAATGCGTGCCCCACGCCGTGCCGCTTCCTTGGCCGCCGCATAACCGATGCCGCGCGAGGTGCCAGTGACAAGAATGACCTTGCCCTCAAGATCGTTATTGCTGTCCATTTTATATCGCTTCTTTTAAGAGGGATTTTGTGCGCGGCGAAATGCCCGCCTCATCCAAATCCGTAAGTGTCGTGGGATAATCCCCGGTAAAACAATGGTCTGTAAACTGGGGCGCTGTCGCATTTCTGGGCTCGCGTCCCACCGCGTCATACAACCCGTCAATGGATAAAAATGCCAATGAATCAGCACCGATATAGGCGCACATATCTTTAAGGTCGGGGAATTTGTTGGCTAGAAGCGTGTCCTTGTTCGGCGTATCAATCCCATAATAGTCCGAATGGGTGATCATGGGACAAGCCACGCGAATATGCACCTCAAGCGCCCCAGCGTCCCGGATCATCTGCACGATTTTGGTCGTTGTGGTGCCCCGAACGATAGAATCGTCCACAAGAATAACCCGCTTGCCTTCAATCATGGTACGGTTTGCGGAATGCTTTAACTTCACCCCCAGCGCCCGAATATGTTGGCTGGGTTCAATAAATGTGCGCCCCACATAATGGTTGCGGATAATCCCATATTCATACGGGATGCCAGAACTTTGGGAATAGCCAAGGGCCGCCGGAACGCCCCCATCAGGGATGGGCACGATAATATCCGCCTCAACCATGGCTTCCTGTGCCAGATTTTTTCCCATATCCTTGCGCACTGAATAGACCGAACGCCCCCCAACTATGGAATCTGGACGTGAAAAATACACATATTCAAACAGGCACAACCGTTCTTTTTTCGCGTTGGGTAACATTTGTGAGCGCACATCAATGCGCCCATCTGGCATGCGTTTGCAGATGAGTATTTCACCCGGTTTAACATCACGAACAAAGGTCGCGCCGATTATGTCCAGCGCGCAGGTTTCAGAGGCAAAAACTGGCGCGCCGTTGAGTTCCCCATAGACCAGAGGGCGGATGCCGTTCAGATCGCGCGCACCAATCAGTTTGCTGCGGGTCAGGGCAACAATGGCATATCCCCCCTCGACTTGAGATATAGCTTCAACAAATCGTGTCGTGGAATCCGTGTGCTTGGCACGGGCAATCAGATGCAGCACCACTTCACTGTCTGACGTTGATTGGCAAATCGCCCCAGTTTCAATGATGTCCCGGCGCAACGACATGCCGTTGGTGAAGTTACCATTATGGGCAATGGCAATCCCGCCGGCGTTCAACTCGGCAAACATCGGTTGCACATTGCGTAAAATCGTGTCGCCTGTGGTGGAATAGCGCACATGGCCCACAGCAGAATTTCCCGGGAGTTTGTCCATAACTGCGCTGTCGGTAAAATGATCACCCACTAGCCCCATGCGGCGCTCTGAGTGGAACTGCGTGCCATCAAAGCTAACAATCCCCGCCGCTTCCTGTCCGCGATGCTGCAAGGCATGCAAGCCAAGGGCGGTGAGGGGCGCGCTGTCAGGGCGGCCAAGAATGCCGAACACACCGCATTCCTCATGCAATGTGTCGTCATCAAGATACGCGCTTTCATGCGCGCCGTTCGAAACGGCAAGATGCTCGTTGGTGGTTTGGTCGGTTAAGTGCATGGCTTGGTTCACTTCGCCGGTTGGTTTGATATGTTGTGGCTTATAAGTACCTTAGGTCGGTATAACCGATGAATCTTCTCCGGCGTCCGTGCCATCGACCTGTTCATCCGCGCTATCAAGTTGTGTATCTTGTGTCGCATCCACCGGCGTTTCTGTTCCGCCCCCGCCAATGCTATCTCGCTGTAAAATGTCATTGACCTGACTTTCCAGATCGCCGGGCAACGCCTCGATCAGGCTATCCCCCAAAGATGATAGAGCAGGTAGCGTTCGGGACTCACTCACCCATTCAGCAGGAACGCTGGAGCCAAGAAACTGGATGAATATCGCAAACACGACCCCGATTAATACGCCGCGCAGTCCCCCAAATACAAATCCTAATGTGCGGTCCAGCGGTCCGATTTTTGAATCAACCACAAAATCGTCAATGCGAATCGTAATCAGATGCAAAACGATCAAGGAGACGATAAAACTCACCAAACCGTCGCTACGCTTGAAACGGTTTTATCGGCAATATATTGCTCGGCGAATTCAGGATGCGCTTGCCACATCCATATGGCAAATAAAGCCGAGCCAGCCCATGTGCCAAGGGACAAGACTTCGCGGGTTAAACCGCGTGCCGTTGCAAGGATGGCCGAAATGAAAACCAGCAAGCCTATACCTACATCAAAAGCGGTCAGCATATTTTTTACCTAATATATGTCTCTGTTGCTTTCGTTTAACTGTATTTCACTGAGATTCCAAGCGCTGGTATGGCCTCAATTGCTCCAAATGGTATTTTTTGTTGAAAACCATGGGCAACTGGGGAGATAATGCCATTTTTTGATCACTTGCCTCTGCCTGAAAACCATGCAATCGTCCGCGACAGATTGCCTCAATTTGTGCGTAAAATGCATAAATAAAATTACATATTAAAAACCAATTTCACGAAATGCGCTCTTCGGCTCAGTGTTAAGCTAGGCGAAATAATTATCGATGAATAATTAAGGAAAAATACCACCATGGCGAACCCGGCAAAATTAGGCACCGAATTTCAAGTTAATAGCTTTGTCCCGGACGGTCAAAAGAACGCGAGTGTCACCGGGCTGACCGATGGTGGCTTTGTTGTGACCTGGGAATCCTATAATCAGGATGCGGGCATCACGGATAATGGTGTCTATGGTCAGCGCTATAATGGCGATGGCACACGGGCTGGCACAGAATTTCAGATCAATTCTGTGACTGCGGATGATCAGGGTAATGTTGCCGTTACGGGCCTGACAGGCGGGGGCTTTGTGGTCACCTGGCAGTCCTTTGGTCAGGACGGAAGTTACACCAGCGTCCATGGTCAGCGATATAATGGGGATGGTAGCCCCGCCGGAACAGAGTTCCAGATCAATTCCCATACGCTATCTTATCAGGATGATGTTGCCGTTGCGGGCTTGGCAGACGGAGGTTTTATTGTCACCTGGGAATCTCTTAATCAAGATGATCCCGGTAATGTAAACGACGGCATCTATGGCCAGCGCTACAATGGGGATGGTAGCCCCGCCGGAACAGAGTTCCAGATCAATACCCATACGCTGTCCTATCAGGATAATGTTGCCGTTGCGAGCTTGGCAGACGGTGGTTTTATTGTCACCTGGGAATCTCTTAATCAGGATGCCCCTGGTCAGTTTGACGATGGCATCTATGGTCAGCGCTATAATGGCGATGGCACACGCGCAGGCACAGAATTCCATATCAGTACCGAAACGGAAAGTTATCAGCAAATCGTTGCCGTTACTGGTCTTGTGGGCGGGGGCTTTGTGGTCACCTGGCAATCCTACAATCAGGACGCGGGCGTTAATGACAATGGCGTTTATGGTCAGCGCTATAATAGCGATGGCACACGCACAGGCACAGAATTTCAGATCAATACCCAAACAACTGGCTCACAAGAGGAATCTGATGTCACAGCGCTTGCCGACGGTGGGTTTGTCGTCACTTGGCAAGCCCGGAACCAGGTCAATGGTGCTGATACTGATGGTATCTATGGCCAGCGCTACAACGCTGACGGCACCAGAAATGGTACTGAGTTTTTAATCAACACACGAACGGCAGAAAATCAAAATCTACCTTCGGTCAGTGTGTTGGCCAACGGAAATATTATTGTCGTCTGGGAATCCTATAATCAGGATGCTGGCGGTAATGACGAAGGCGTTTTTGCTCAAATGTTCAGCGTCGATCTGTTCACCGCCGGGGACGATATGGTCTACCTGCCCGCGATTGGCCCCTCCGGCGGGTGGCAAGCCCTTGGCGGCGATGATTATGTGATCGGTGGAGACGCTGCGGATAGTGTTGATGGCGGTGACGGTTCCGATTGGCTATATGGCGGTAGCGGCGACGACACAATAAACGCGGGCGCAGGTGCGATGGACGTCTCGTTGGGTGATGATGGCAACGACACAATCAACGGCGAAGGCGGCATGGATTATATGTATGGTTATGCGGGCAATGACACCTTGCGCGGCGGTGCGGGCGACGATGTGGCCTATGGCGGTGCGGGCAACGACGAGCTTTACGGCGATGATGGCGCGGATTGGTTGTTCGGCGAAGCGGGTAACGACAAGCTGTTTGGTGGCGCGGGGGCTGACCTGTTGATGGGTGGTGCTGGCGTTGACGAAATCACCGGTGGAGCTGGTAATGACTGGTTGTGGGGTGGTGATATGACCGGGGCCGGCGATGGTGTTGCGGACACGTTCATCTTCGGTTCTTCTTGGGGCGGCGATGTGATCTGGGACTTTGAGAATGGCACAGACAGGCTCGACGTATCTGGGGCTGGCATCACCAGCTTTGCAGACCTCACCATCGGTACATTCGGCCAGTTTACCACCATCACTGCAGCATCTGGTGATATTATCTATCTTCGTGGCGCGGGTGATGTGGCAATTGCTGAATCCAGCGTTGATGCGGCTGACTTTATCTTTGCGTAAAGGGTTCCGAGGGGCTTAAGCCCCCCCACGTCAAGCCCCGACTTTTGTCGTGAGTTAATAGGGCAATCCAGTGCGCCGCAATTGTGG
Source organism: Alphaproteobacteria bacterium (assembly GCA_024279675.1). GTDB lineage: Bacteria > Pseudomonadota > Alphaproteobacteria > Rhizobiales > Devosiaceae > DROE01. Next base: position 14,669 of record JAJRRG010000159.1, on the reverse strand, counting down.
TGGCAAGACTCCATTGCATCACAGACGTGACGCGCTAGATTGCCCATATAAAATGAGTAATGACGAAAGGGAAAACCAAACACCCCAAATTACAGTCTCGACAATTCCAGGCACTTGCCCTACCAACTTGCGTCATCACACGGTTTATCCGGGTGATCTAGCGCGTTGCGTCTGCAGCGCATGAATGGCCTGTCTCAAAGGAAACGAGCGCTTCCGCGTCATTGCGAGGTGCGCCAGCAACTAAGCAATCCAAAAGCATGTGGCCAGAAATACTTGGAATACATCTAACCGGATTGCCGCGCCCTCATATTTTGCTTGTCGCGCCGCATACTATGGCTTCGGTGTACCATCTTCACAATATCCTCATCCGTGGGCAGGCTCAGGTATAGGGGGAAGACCATCAAGATAATCCGCATAGGTTTTGCCCGCGGTTAGGGAAAATATATCCCCCGTTTCCTTGCAATCAGAAATGCGATCGATACGAAATACCCGGAAATCATCGCGCGTGTTGCACCAAGCGGTGCATGTCCATGCATTACCCCAATATTCAACGTGCAAAGGGCGGATAGTTCGCGACGTTTCCGTGCCATCTAAACGCGTATAGGCGATAGACAGGGTCATCCTCGTAGAAATAGCGTGGCGAATTGCGCCAAGGAAAATCAGCGGGCCGCTATCCGCAAATCCATAGACGGATAGGCCCGTCAGATGATTTGTGACACGGCTTGTATCGGGTAGTACCGCATCAATTTTTAGCAATAATTGAGTGGCGGCCTCTGCCAAATCAGCGTCCTTTGAACCCCGCACAATTTGCATCCCTAAATGCAAAGCTTCAAGTTCCACATGGGTTAAGGTGAGTGGCGGCAAGAATATGGGTGCGCGCAATATATAACCAACACCGCGTTCGCCCTCTATTGGAACCCCTGAGGCCACTAATGTTTCAATATCGCGATAAATGGTGCGCAGGGACACCTCAAGTCGTGCCGCAATATCGCGCCCAAGTAAAAGTCGACCGCCTCGAAATAGCTGAATGATTTCAAAAAGGCGGTCGGTTCTTCGCATTTATCCCACAGAGATTTTAAGTTGATTATGGCTCATTTTTACGCTTTGAATATCAATCGCTGCCATCATTGGCTGGCAGGATGCTTCGGCCATAAGTGCTTCAGATGCCGCCTGTGCATCCCCCATGGTTTCCCATTCAATATGTTCCAGCCAACTTCCATCTTCGTTGTGCGAGAGGCGACGGCTGATAAATCCCTTGCAGGATTTAACAAATGTGTTGCTGGCTGACACACTGGCCAAGAAACTCTCAGGGCTGACCCCGGCGGCGAGTTTGAATTTCACAATCTCAATCACATGGTCATGCATTATATTTTCTCCTTTAATGTTTGACCATTGCGATATACCTTAACCCAACTGACATGAATCTGTCAGTTGAAAATTAAGGAGCGTTTAACCCTTCTTGCTCGCGGCAATACGCCCTGCCAATTGTTCAAGGGATGTGAACTCGTTGATTGTTTGCCCACCCTGTTTTGCGGCTTTGCCCAATTGCCCCGTATTGGCATTTTTGAACCCCAGTTTGGCCGATTCACGCAAGCGGATTGAGGTATGCACCACGGGTCGCACGCCCCCGGATAAAGATATCTCGCCAAAATAGACAGCATGGGGGGGCAGGGGCGCGCCGGTGAGGGAGGAGATAAGAGCCGCCGCCACCGCAAGATCAGCCGCAGGTTCGTTGATTTTGAGGCCTCCCGCAACGTTGAGATAAATATCGTTTGCCCCGATTTTAATGCCGCAACGGGTTTCAAGTACGGCAAGAACCATCGACAGACGCGATGAATCCCATCCCACAACCGCCCGGCGCGGGGTGCCAAGGGGGGAGGGCGCGACCAACGCCTGAATTTCAATCAACAGGGGTCGTGTGCCTTCCATGCCAGCAAAAACCGCCGATCCAGCTGCCCCTTCGTCTCTCTGGTCAAGGAATAGGGCGCTGGGGTGGTGTACTTCCTTCAGGCCCAATTGCGTCATTTCGAACACGCCAATTTCGTCCGTCGGCCCATAGCGGTTTTTCACCCCGCGCAGGATGCGAAACGTATGACTGGCGTCCCCTTCAAAATAGAGCACGGCATCAACCATATGTTCGACCACGCGTGGTCCGGCAATTTGCCCGTCCTTGGTCACGTGGCCCACCAGCACCACGGCGGCCCCGGTCTTTTTGGCAAAGCGTGTCATAGCCTGGGCTGAGGTGCGCACTTGCGTCACAGTGCCCGGCGCGCTGTCCACGCGATCTGTCCACAGGGTCTGGATAGAATCGATGATTACCAAATCAGCCCCGCCAGCCTGTTCTAGGGTCGCCAGAATTATTTCCACATTGGTTTCAGCGGCCAGATCTACCGCGCTTTCTTCGACCTTCAAACGCTTGGCCCTTAAGCGAACCTGGGCGATTGCCTCCTCCCCCGAGACATAGATCACCCGCTTACCCTGATTGGCCAACGCCGCCGCCGCCTGCAACAACAGGGTAGATTTGCCGATTCCGGGATCGCCGCCAACCAAAATGGCACTGCCTTTAACAAAGCCTCCCCCGGTGACCCGGTCGAGCTCTTTGATGCCGCATTGAAAGCGTTGCGCGTCCTCGCTTTCCCCCGATAGGGGCACCAATTGCGCGCTTTGTGCACCCGCTTTCGCCGATTTTGGCCCCGCACCGATACCGCTATCCGTGAGTTCTTCAACAATGGTGTTCCACTCGCCGCAACTCTCGCATCGCCCCGCCCACTGGGTTGAAACTGCGGCGCAAGATTGACAGATAAAACTGGATTTGCGTTTGGCCATAAATTTATCTTTCTGGAACCTGTTTCGCTGGTTTAGAGATTGCCGGTTGGTTTGTTGCTTGTCGTTAGGTTTATTGCTTGCTCTAGCCTTCAACCAAATTGCCCATTTCATCTCGATAAAAGCGCTGATACCGGCCCTTTAACGATGTGAGGATTTCATAAGCAATTGTGCTACCAGCTTCCCCTAGGTCATCCACACTGATATTTGGCCCGATAATTTCGACCATTTCCCCAGCCCCCGGCGCATTGATGCCAAGTTCAGTTATGTCAACAACGATAGTGTCCATTGATACGCGCCCGACCACAGGCACAACATTTCCATTGATGGCGACAAAGCCCCCAGATGCGCCCTCTGTGGAGGAGAGGGAGCGTAAATATCCATCCGCATATCCAATGCCAACAATTGCCAGGCGCGAATCTCGGCTCAGGGATTGGGTGGCCCCATAGCCCACACTTTCACCAGCCCGCGCTTCGCGAATTTGCAGGATGGGCATTTCAAGGGTGATCACAGGGCTCATGGGGTTGGGGCGCCCTTGCACAGCGCGTCCCCCATAAAGAGAAATCCCGGGCCGGACCATCTGAAAATGGTTTTCGCGCCCACTAAGAGTTGCCGCTGAATTGGCAAGGGACGCGGGAATGTCAGGAAACTGTGTGAGCAAGGATTGGAACAATGCTCTCTGGGTCGCATTTTTCTCATGGGTGGGGGTATCAGCACACGCCATATGGCTCATGATCATTTGTGGCTGATAGCCTGAATTATCCATCCGCGAGCGCACAATTGAGGCTTCTTGCAAGCGAAACCCCATCCGGTTCATACCCGTATCGAAATGAAAACCCGCTGGAAGTGCGTCCCCGATATCAAGGGAGATTGAAAGCCATTCGTCCAGCATTGAAAGCGAACTAAGAACAGGCATCAAGCGTTGCTCAGCATATAGTTTTGCCGCGCCGGGAAACAATCCGTTAAAAATAAATATATAAGCGTCCGGTAACAAAGTGCGTAACGCTAGTCCCTCATCAGGGGTTGCAACAAAAAAGAATTGCGCGCCAGCTCGCGCGAGGGCGCTGGCAACTGGCAACATGCCACAACCATAGGCATCGGCTTTAACCACGGCCCCGGTGAGGGATTTGGCCGAAATACGATCAAGTCCCTTCCAGTTTCGGGCAATGGCCCCCAGATCAATGGTCAAGCGGCCGCTAAACTGTCCTGAATATACACTCACAAAAAATAGTCCGTTATTTTGCCCGTAAAGAGGGGCGCCCCGAATCAATTATCGATTTGTGTAGGAGCGTAACTGTTTCGGGCCAGATTTGAAAACCGTGTAAGATGATCAATAAACGCTAATGTCACAGTGCCCGTAGGACCATGGCGTTGTTTGCCAATAATCACGTCAGCTTGGCCGTGAACCTGTTCCATTTCTCCCTGCCAAGTCAGGTGATCTGGCGTACCCTCTTTGGGCTCTTTATTTTTGAGGTAATATTCTTCGCGATAAATGAACATAACAACGTCAGCATCTTGTTCAATGGAGCCAGATTCACGCAAATCTGATAATTGAGGGCGCTTGTCATCGCGATTTTCCACCTGTCGGGAGAGTTGGGACAGGGCAACGATGGGTACTTCAAGTTCCTTGGCGAGTGCCTTAAGGGACGTGGTGATTTCGGTGAGTTCCTGCACGCGGTTTTGAGAGGAATTTTTGGAATTGCCCGAAAGCAATTGCAAATAATCAACGATCAACAGATCAAGGCCCTTTTGTCGTTTGAGACGGCGGGCGCGTGCGGCCAACTGGCTCACACTGATTCCGCCGGTATCATCGATATACAAAGGGACTTTTGCCAGCATGTTTGAAGTATCTACCAGCTTGGAAAATTGACTTTCGTGGATATTACCGCGCCGGATATCAGCGGAGGAAATTTCAGATTGTTCCGCCAGGATACGTGTCGCCAATTGCTCTGAACTCATTTCCAAAGAAAAGAATCCAACAATGCCGCCATTTTCAGTCTTAATGCGTCCATCCGCTTCGGTGGAGGAGCGATAGGCTGCCGCAACGGCAAAGGCGATATTGGTCGCAAGGGAAGTTTTCCCCATGGCTGGCCGCGCCGCAAGAATAATTAAATCCGAGCGTTGCAAGCCACCGGTCAACCGGTCAAGGTCACTCAAGCCCGTGGCGATCCCTGACAGGCCCCCATCTCGTTTATAGGCTTCCCCGGCCATGTCGATGGCATCGCGCAGGGCGGTGTTAAACCCCTGAAACCCCCCATCATAGCGCCCCTTTTCCGCCAGATCGAACAATTGACGTTCGGCGGATTCAATTTGGGTGTTGGGGGATTGGTCCACATCGCGATCGTAAGCGACCTCCACCATTTCTTCGCCAATTTGGATGAGTGCCCGCTCGAGCGCCAGATCATAGATCGTTTGCCCATAATCCATGGCGTTCAAAACAGTGGTCGCCTCCGCCGCCAACCGCGCCAGATATTGCGCCATGGTGACATTTTCCAGCAAATCATCCGGCAGGAACGTTTTAGCGGTAATGGGGGTCGCAGTTTTTCCGGCTCGGATAATTTTGCCCAGAACCTCGTAGATTTCTTTGTGGATGGCCTCGTAAAAGTGCTCAATTTCCAAAAAGTCTGAAACCCGGTAAAAAGCTTCGTTGTTGACAAGAATAGCGCCCAGCAAAGCCTGTTCCGCATCGATATTATGCGGCGCTAACCGGTAATTGGCTTCTTTTTCGTCCGGGTGTAGCTGGCGCACAACGTCCATAAATAGTCTCTCTTAAATTTATATGATCGCCGACTCTACACGCTACATTGGGCGAACACTTTTTAACCACATTTGAGCGGGCAGGGGTAGCGTTCAAGGGGCGTTAAAACCAACTTTATCTGATTCTTTTCGCAAGCTTGTGATCAATGGGGATAAAGTCACAAAAAACGTCAGCGCAAGGTGGGTCGCTCAACAAAGTAATTCAATCTCGTCACTGCGAGGAGGCATCGCCGACGTGGCAGTCTAGAATTCAACTTTATCCCCTTAACTGGATTGCCGCGCCCAAGTGGGCTCGCAATGACGAAAGAGGAATTGAGGCAAGGGTATTCAGGGTTATTGCAGATGGTGCTCATTATAGGGGACCCAAGCGCCAATTTTTTGCGCCACAAAAAAAGGCCGGACAAAAGCCCGGCCTTAAAACTCAAAATGAAAAACAGCTTATTCTTCGCTGGCTTCTTCAGAATTAGCTTCTTCATCTGTGTCGGTGGCATCATCAGCGGATGCGTCAGCATCATCGCCTTCTGCCTCGTCGCCTTCTTCAGCGACAACTTCTTCTACAGCAATATCATCATCGAACCCGGAGACAGTCATGTCTTCCCCAGCTTCTTGACGTTCCGCTTCAGATTCTGAACGGGCAACATTAACATTCACGCTAACCTGAACTTCGGCATGCAGGTTTAAAGCAACCTCATGGATGCCAACGGTCTTAATTGGCAAGGGTAGGATGATGGTGTTCTTTGTAACGCTAAAGCCTTTTTCGATTAGGCCATCTGCAATATCGCGCGAGGAAACGGACCCATAAAGCGTACCCGCTTCAGAGGCCTGACGGATCATCACCACGTTGGCGCCATTAAGCCCCTCAGCGATACCCGCAGCTTCATTGCGACGATCTTCATTGCGTTTTTCAATTGCCGCACGTTCGCCTTCAAAACGGGTGCGGTTGGCTTCGTTGGCACGAATTGCTTTGCCAGTGGGCAAAAGATAGTTGCGGCCAAAACCATTTTTTACGGTTACTTCATCACCAAGGGAACCAAGACGGCCCACACGTTCAAGAAGAATAACTTTCATTTTATATAACTCCTAAATGCTGTCCCGCATGAACTGGCAATTTTGGCCAGCGGCGGTTAGAGGCGACAGAACCATTTCTGTCAGCCCCAACGATTGTTTTAGTAAGACGGCTCTATTTCTCAGCGAAGGCCAAAAGACCAAGGAAACGTGCGCGCTTGATGGCTTTTGCCAGTTCACGCTGTTTCTTGGCAGATACAGCCGTAATACGAGATGGAACGATTTTGCCACGTTCAGAAACATAGCGAGACAAAAGGCGCACATCTAAATAGTTGATTTTTGGCGCGTTCGAGCCGGTGAAGGGGCAGGTTTTACGACGACGCTGAAAAGGACGACGTGCCTGAACTGACGTAAGATTTTTAATAGCCATTATCTGGGGTCCTTTTCTCTAGTGCCGTGGGCGACGATCAGAACGATCATCCCGGTCACGTTTTTGCATCATTACGGATGGGCCATCATTAAGGACATCAACACGTAAGGTCATCACACGCAAAATGTCTTCATTGATGCGCATTTGACGTTCCATTTCAGCAATCGCTGCATGGGGGGCGTCGATGTTAAGCAATGAGAAGTGGGCCTTGCGATTCTTGCGAATCCGATAGGCAAGATTTTTGAGACCCCAATATTCCTTAGAGACAATTTTGCCGCCATTGGCTTCAAGGATTTCAGTTAGGTTTGCGGTCAATTCCTCGACCTGCTGCGCCGACACGTCCTGCCGGGCAAGATAGATATGTTCATAAAAAGCCATAAACGCCTTTTCCTTTTTAAGTTTCATTCCAAGTATTTTGCCAGCGCAAAGCCACTTTGAACCGTTCGAAAGGCGTTCAAAGAATTCTTCAAAAGAGCGGGAACACGGGAGGCAGACACAAATATTCAGCGTCCAATCAAATTTCTTTGACCCTCCGTTCAGCCCCCGGCCGAACAAATACTGCGCGCGATATATGAGTTAGTAGGGGAAAAGGCAAGTGTTTTGTGGCGAAACGCGTAATTTACATCCGAAAATTATCCAGCAAAAGACACCTCACAAACAGGGTGTGGAATGCTTGCTGGACATCCATAAGATTTGCGTGCACAGAGAAATTTCGGGAATTTCGATTTTTCATAAAATTTAGATCATGCATTTGCTTGGGATAGGCGTGGGATTACTTGGGATAGGTGTGGGATCGGCCATGTTCAAACGTACATATAGCGCATATTTTATTGGAATTGCCGCGGCAATTGGCGCATCCGTGTTCTTCTCAGTGAATGACATGGCGATCAAGTTCCTTAGTGGAGACTACGCGCTTTATCAAATCGTCACTATCCGATCCATAATCGGTCTGTTTGTCTTGTTGGCCATCGTTATTCCCTTTGAGGGAAAGTACGCGTCATTGAAGACCAAGCGATTGGCTTTGCATTTGTTTCGTGGATTGTGTGTGGTTGTGGCAAATATGACGTTTTTCATGGCCCTTGCGGCCATGCCACTGGCTGAAACTGTTGCTATATTTTTTGTAACGCCACTCATAATTACCGTGTTTTCCGTTGTGTTCTTGGGGGAGAGTGTTGGCGTTCACCGGTGGATGGCTGTGGTCGTTGGTTTTATCGGTGTTGGCTTTATTATGCGTCCGGGGAGCGACAGCTTTCAACTTGGTGCGCTTTTGCCCCTGATCTCTGCGACGGCCTATGCTTCCCTACATATGCTCACCCGAAAACTGCGTGACACAGAAAAAGCTGGAACCATGGCTTTTTATATCCAGATTGTATTTATTGGTGTGGGTATTCTGGTTGGATTGTTCACTGGCGAGGGACAGTTCGCCATAACGAGCCATCCCTCCCTTGAATTTTTAACCCGACCCTGGGTGTGGCCCAATCCCGATGATTATGGGTTGTTCGCCCTATTGGGATTTGTCATTGCCATGGCGGGATTTTTGATTTCCAAGGCCTATAGCCTTTGTGAGGCAGCCTTGGTTGCCCCGTTTGAATATGTTGCGCTGATATTGGCTATTGTTTGGGGGTTTGTAATTTTTGGCGAATGGCCTGATTTCTGGGCGTGGATAGGAATAATTTTGATTGTCGGGGGTGGCATGTTTATGATCTGGCGAGAAAACTTGCATCGAAATCAAACGAATAAAAGCACCCTGAAATCAAGGCAATAAATTTGCGTGGAACAATCGCCCGAAACAATTTTATGCAATTGTCTTTCGTCCTTGCAACTTGACCGCTCGCTAATTACCTTAAACAAAATTACACGACACAATATCGGTTAGGTTAATCCATGACAACACGCGCATTCACATTCCCCGGACAGGGGAGCCAAGCCATCGGCATGGGGTATGATCTCACTCAAGCCTATCCTGAGGCTCGGGCAGTATTTGACGAAATTGATGAGGCGCTGGGTGAAAGTCTGTCCACGTTGGTATTTGAAGGCTCGGAGGAGCAGTTGCGTCTGACCCGCAATGCCCAACCAGCACTGATGGCCGTATCGATGGACGTTATCAGAGTGCTGGAAGCAAAGGGCGTAACCCTCGAAAAAGACTCAAGCTTTGTTGCCGGCCACTCCCTTGGTGAATATTCAGCCCTGTGCGCGGCGGGTACGTTTTCATTGGCGGATACGGCCCGGCTATTGCGCACAAGGGGTGATGCGATGCAGGCCGCTGTGCCGGTTGGCGAGGGGGGCATGGCCGCCATCATCGGGCTTGATTTGGACGCAGTGAAACAGGTGGCGGCGGACGCAGCCCATGGCGAAGTGTGTGACGTAGCTAACGACAACGCCCCCGGTCAGGTGGTGATTTCGGGCGCGAGTTCAGCAATTGAACGGGCTCTAGAATTGGCAAAAGCCGCTGGCGCAAAACGGGCTATTCAATTGCCCGTAAGTGCCCCCTTCCATTGCGCCATGATGACCCCCGCCGCCGAAGCCATGGAGCAAGCATTGGCATTGGTTGAAATGCATACCCCTGTTGTGCCTTTAGTTGCGAATGTGCTGGCCGCTCCGATTTCTGATCCGGCTGAAATTCGTAAAAATCTGATTGCGCAGGTGACCGGTGTTGTACGCTGGAGCGAAAGTATTAGCTGGCTCACTGGCTCAGACGACGGGCAGGGCGGAGTCACTGAATTGCTAGAAATCGGATCGGGAAAAGTGTTGACGGGCCTTGCGCGCCGCATCAATCGAGATGCAAAAGGGATTGCTCTTGGGGGCCCCACTGATATTGATAATTTTGTTGCCGCGTTAAACGGCGAATAGTTGGAGTATAAAAAGTATGTTTGATTTGAGTGTAAAACGGGCCTTAGCCACTGGCGCACCCACGAGTATTGCCACAAAAAGTGCAAAGCGGTTTTTGGTTTCGGCAATACGAGGATCAAAAAAGAACCTGATGCAAATTACAGTTGGAGTATAGTAAGTATGTTTGATTTGAGTGGAAAACGGGCGTTGGTAACGGGCGCATCAGGCGGCATTGGCTGGGAAATTGCCAAGGCGCTTTCTGGAGCTGGTGCGACAGTCGCACTCAGTGGCACACGGGTTGAAAAACTTGAGGCTCTGGCCGCTGAAATTGACGGATCAACCCATGTTTTGCCGTGTAATCTATCGGATTTGGATGAGGTTGACCAATTGGTGCCGCGTGCCATTGAGGCCATGGGCGGTGTGGATATTTTGGTCAACAATGCCGGGCTAACCCGCGACAATCTGTTCATGCGCATGAAAGACGAGGAATGGGACAAGGTTTTGGCGGTCAATCTCACCGCTGCGTTTCATCTGACCCGCTCCGTTGTGCGCCCGATGATGAAACAAAAATATGGTCGAATTATCGGGATTTCATCGATTGTCGGCGTTGTGGGAAATGCAGGCCAAGCCAATTATGCAGCCTCCAAAGCGGCAATGATTGGCATGTCAAAATCATTGGCTCAGGAAGTTGCCTCGCGCAACATCACGGTTAACTCCATTGCGCCGGGCTTCATTGCCTCCGCCATGACCGATGCGTTAAATGAAAAACAACACGCGGCCATCAACGCACAAATCCCCGCCGGGCGCATGGGCACAGCAAAAGAAGTTGCGGATGCAACGCTGTTCTTGGCCGCTAAAGAATCCGGCTATATCACCGGCCACACACTGGATATCAATGGCGGTATGTTGATGCTGTAGGGGACTATACCCTCGATAAACACGCACGTATTTAACTCAGGGTAGGTGCTGAATATCGAATGAATTTTGATGCTAATTTTGCCCATTGGCCAGTCGCCTGCGCCTAAGCATCACATGCACCCCGATTGCGGCGATAAAACAAAACATGATGCCCCCGATAGCTCCGCTTAAGCCAAAGGTTCCAAGGGTCACTAGCAACACTGGTGTGCCCAATGTATTGCCCAGATTGCCCATTTGCGCCATGGCACCATTGGCGCGAGATTGTGCGTGACTATCGCTGTTAAGTTCAGGGATTGCTGCAAAGCTGGCGGCTTGCACGATGCCTAATGCACCAAGAAGGGCGATTGCTGGCCATGTTTTGTCCGGGGATAGCCATAGGATACATAAGACGACCAGTGAGAGGGCGAAGCCAAAAATAATTGCGCTAACGGCGGACATGCGCGGCAGGATTAACGCGCCGAAAGTCAGCGAGACCCCGATGCTGGCCAAGGGCATGGCACCGGCGACAAATATCCGGTCTTGTTCAGGCACAAGTCCGGGCAACAAAGTCAGCATCGAAACAAATGTTAGGGTATAAAATACCCAACCAAGGGCAGGGGCTGCGATGTTGGGGGAGCCATAGGCGCGTAGGTTCTCGCCAAGAATGGTGTTAAAATTCAGGTGCAATTTGTCATGCCTGTTAAGCATTTGTACCGGTATCCAAATCGCCAGCATAATGGCGACCAAGGACATAAATATTCCGTGGGCGAGGAATAGGCCCGCCAGCCCATAGCTATTTATAAAAGGCAGGCCGAACCAGGCAATAAGGGCAAACGCAACCCCAAAGAATGTGCTCCACAGCGTCATGGCCAGCCCGCGATAACGATCAGAACTGGCCTGCGCCAACAATGTGGGCGCGGCGACAACGATGATCAGATGCGATGCCCCCTCAATCAACCGCGAAACCAGCATCAGCTCAAATGAGGGGAGGGTGGCCTGATAGAGTGACATCATCGCCCCAAGCACCATTGCAAAAATCAGCAATCGCCGAAAGCCATGGTGCGCAACGATCATACCCGCGAACAGGCCCAACCCGATACCTAAAAACCCGATGATCGATACCAGTAATCCCAGTTCAGAGCCGGTGTTTGGATAGAGTGCTTGCACTTGCGTGAAGGGAACAGCGATTTTTGCGAATTGCATGGCCGCGCCCAGCCCGGCGACCCAAAGCAGTAAGACCAGACCCAAGGAAGGCGTGATGGAAGATGAGGACAATCCATTTGCAGAAGATTTTTTGGGTGAAGATGTGCGCATGCATAAAGCGCTAACGCACATTGCCCAAATGTGCCACGCATAAAATATGTGTGCCACGCATAAAAATGCGCCAGTTAACAGATGTCAGCTTACATATGTCAGTTCATCTGCGCCGATGTGGATTGCGCGCGATCGCAGTCCAAATTTGTGCACAGCCGAACCGGGGTGCCATCGGCCAGATACATGCGCTCCCAAAGGATTTGTCCGGGCCGGATTATAATCTCATGGTATACTTTTGCCGATGTGATGAAACTATGGGGCGCTGGGTGTTGAGCGCTCCACCAGTCACTATGGGCCAGGTTTTCTTCGGCGGCCTGAATTTCTTTAGTCGCGAAACGCCAAAGGGATTTTTGATATAGGGAAGAATGGTCAATATTCCCCCATTCCATGCCCCGTTTCTTTGAAAATGCGAGGCATTTGTGGGTCGCATCTTCGATCAAGTGGATCGTTGATGAGGAAGTTTCAACAAGCCGACGCAGGGCAAAATCGTCTCTTTGTTCACCCACAAGCAAATCAAACGCGCGTTTTTGCATCTGTGCATCGGGAACCTGAACGCCAGCCTCCCAGCGCGACACGCTAGACTGGTCAACCTGCAATGCGTCTGAAAGTGCAAATTGCTTTACGCCCGTAGCGCGTCGTTGGCGGCGTAGACGAAGCCCAAAGGCGGGCAAGCTTAATGGAGTATCTTGGTCCATATTGTTAACTGTTTGGCGCCTCGCCCAATCCTTTGTTCTCAACGCCAATGCGCACCCAAAGCATCCATGCGTTTAACAGGGAAAACACTATTGCGACCCAGGTAAGCCCGAGAGCAAGAGGTACGACTGCAATCTCACCAACGACCACAATATAATTGGGATGTTTGAAAAATCGAAACGGCCCTTTAGTGACAAGAGGAGCGTTTGGCACAATAATAATGCGGGTTGTCCAACGAGATTTCAATGTTCCAAGCACCCAAACCCGCCCCAGTTGCAGGGCAATAAAGATCACCAGCCAAAACCATGAAACCGCGTTTTGCGCCCCCAATACCCATAGCAATATGAGCCAGCTACCATGGAGAACAACCATAAATTTATAGTGTCCCGCCCCAATCTCAAAGGCACCATTTGCGAGTAGATTTTTTGTGTTTTTGTTGGCAATCAGCAATTCTGCCAGCCGTTGCGCTGTTAAAAAGGCCAGCAACCAAAATGCGGCGCTCACGAGCTCTTAGAAATTTTTAGCGGTAGAAATGATGCGGTGAATCCTGGGCCGAGGGATGCCATCATATATTGGCCGGGGCCCGCTTCTTTCAACACGCGCTCTAATATGAACAATACGGTGGGTGCGGACATATTGCCAAAATCTTTCATCACACCACGCTCATGGTCAAGGATATCGCTTTCAAGATCCAGCGCGATTTCAATTGCGTCGACAACTTTGACACTCCCCGGATGGCAAATAAACCGGGTAATGTCATCCAGTTGCAGTCCCGCAGTTTTCAGCGCCTGATTGGCCGCAGTGCGATAATTATTCTGCACAAAGCTTGGTATGGATTTATCCAATATAATGCCGAGCCGGTTCGCATTGACGTCCCAACCCATATTGTCCAGCGTATCATGCCACAGATGCTCAACCCCTTGGCCCACGGTAATGCCGCCACTAACCTCGCCCCGCTCAGAACGCAGGCAAACCGCCGCCGCCCCATCGCCAAATAATGCAGCGGAAACAATGTCCGCCTTGGAAGGGTTGTCGGTATTAAAGGCGAGTGAACACAGTTCGATGGCAACCATCAACACGCGGCTTCCCGGATTGCCCCGCGCCAGCTTGGCAGCGATTGCCATGCCTGTAACACCCGCCGCGCAACCAAGCCCAAACACAGGAACCCGGTTGACGTCTGAACGAAACCCGACCTTTTGCATGACCCGCGCATCAAGGGTTGGGGTGGCAACGCCGGTTGAAGAAACGGTGACGATACAGTCAATGTCCTCGGGGCTAAGGTTGGCATTTTTTAGGGCGCTTAATGATACTTTTGCGAAAAGGTCTGTTGCCACTTCAAGATAGGCATCATTGCGCGCCTGAAAATCATGGTCGCCGGCAAACCAGATGGGTGGGCGTGCCAGATAGCGCGTTTCTACACCGGCGTTCCCCATGATTGAAGCAAGACGCAAATATTTGTCACTGCTCGCGCCCAGCATTTGACGGGCAAGGATTTTGACCATGTCCTGGGGCATTTTATGCGGAGGCACTGCAGTGCTAAGGCCTTCGAGCGTAACGGTTACACTGGTTGAAGAATCATTAGCTCCAGTAATGCTCTCATTATTGAGCGTTGTCGGTGCGTCCATTCCCATACCCTTTGCCTAGTTTCATGTTTTTGCGGGCCAATCCCGAGTGAGAACATTCAAGGACCCAAGTCTGTTAACACGTGCGACTCTTTGTCAACCGTAATAAATTCAATACTTTGCCTCAGAATGCATTGTTGAATATAAGATAAGTTAGGGCAAAACTGAATATAGCCAAAGCGAATAAACTATGCTAAACGCGCCCATCTTGTGTGCTGAGCAGTAAAAAAACATCCCTAAGATGCAAAAAACTGTTGAGATTTACTCACAAGCGTTCCAATAGAGTGGAAATACTCTAT
>JAJRRG010000005.1 GCA_024279675.1 Alphaproteobacteria bacterium | reverse complement strand
ACGCTTTGTTCTGATCAGCCACGCCCCAGACAGCGATAGCTGGTGGAATACAATTAAGAACGCCATTCAGGTCGCGGGCGATCAAATGGATGTTACGGTTGAATACCGCAATCCGCCAACAGGTGATCTTGCTGATATGGCACGGATCGTTGAGCAAGCTGTGGCTTCAAACCCTGATGGCATCATCCTGACGATTGCTGATTTTGACGTATTGTCTGGCCCCGTTGCCGATGCCGTTGATCAAGGCATTCCTGTGATCACCATTAACTCGGGCACGCAAGCGCAATCCGAAGCAATGGGTGCGTTGTTGCACGTTGGACAGCCTGAATATACCGCAGGTCTGGAAGCTGGTAAACGCGCCGCCGCTGAAGGGGTAACATCATTTCTTTGCGTCAACCATTACATCACAAACCCTGCGTCAGTTGAACGGTGCAAAGGTTTTGCCGATGCGATTGGCGCGGATGTTGCATCCAGCATGATCGATTCTGGTCAAGATCCTGCCGAAATTAAAAACAAAGTGATCGCGTATCTTGCGGCTAACCCAGATACGGGTGCAATTTTGACCCTTGGGCCAACTTCAGCGCATCCAACGTTGGCAGCTTTGGACGCAGAAAGCCTTTCTGGAGAAATCTTCTTTGGAACGTTCGATCTGTCCGGGGAAATTGCTGACGCTATCAAGGCCGACGTCATCAGTTTTGCTATTGATCAACAACCATACCTGCAAGGGTATATGCCTGTTGTCATCCTGACAAACCTAGTTCGCTATGGTGTTTTGCCATCCGGCCACATGAATTCTGGCCCGGGTTTCATTACCAAGGACAACATCTCACTTGTTGAGCAATATGCCGGCGTTTATCGCTAAATCTATTTGAGGGCGGCATATTTGTGCCGCCCTCTTTTTATCTAAAGGAGGGCGATATGAGCGACGAACGGGTAAAACAAGTCTCCAAATTACAGCGCGCCATGATACGGCCCGAGCTGGGAGCCATTGCCGGTGTTGTGCTGGTATTTGTATTTTTCTTCATGATTGCTGGCGACAGTGGCATGTTTGCCCCCAAGGGCATTCAAAACTGGACCGTGGTATCCGCGCAATTCGCTATTATCGCAGTTGGTGCATGCTTGCTAATGATTGCGGGCGAATTTGACTTGTCGGTCGGCTCAATGATCGGTTTTGCCGGAATCATCATTGCCATTTTAAGCGTGCAATGGGGGCTGCCTGTCTGGGTATCCATCATCGCTGCATTTATCCTGTGTTTGGCCTTAGGCGCACTCAATGGATTTTTGGTGATCAAAACGGGCTTACCCAGTTTTATTGTAACGCTGGCATTCCTATACATATTGCGCGGTCTCACGATTTGGCTCTCAATTACCACCACCCAGAAAACCATAATCGGCGGTGTAAAACAGGCCGCAGAGGGCGATTGGTTAGCCCCGCTTTTTGGAGGAACAATTCTCACGGGTCTGTTCCAATGGTTCGCCGATTTAGGTCTCATAGATACATTCAGCCGGGGTAGCCGCATGGGCCAACCTGTGGTTGAAGGTGTGCCAATGCTGGTCGTGTGGGCGATAGGTTTGATTATTTTCGGTCAATTTGTGCTGACCCGCACAAAACTGGGCAACTGGATATTTGCCTCAGGTGGCGACGCAGAGGCCGCGCGTTATGTGGGCGTGCCGGTGCGCCGCGTCAAAATTGCCATGTTCATGTTTACGGCTTTTTGCGCCTGTGTTTTTGCCACCTCCCAAGTGATGGAATTTGGTTCTGCCGCCGCCGATCGTGGCTTGTTAAAAGAATTTGAGGCCATTATTTGTGTGGTTATCGGCGGCGCACTTCTCACCGGCGGATATGGTTCTGTGGTTGGGGCCGCTTTGGGTGCGCTCATCTTTGGTGTTGTACAACAGGGCTTGTTCTTTTCGGGGGCTGAAAGCTCATTATTCCGGGTGTTCCTTGGAACTATTTTGATACTGGCCGTGATATTAAATACCTATATCCGCCGCATGATTACGGGAGAACGCTAATGAATACTCCTCTGGTTCAAATGAAAGACATCGAAAAGCACTTTGCCTCCGTCATTGCCCTTGGGGGTGTGTCTCTAGATGTTTATGCGGGTGAATGCCACTGCCTGCTTGGCGATAATGGTGCGGGCAAGTCCACCTTCATCAAAACCATGGCGGGGGTGCATAAACCCACCAAAGGCACCATAACCTTTGAGGGTCAGGAAATGAACTTTTCCAGACCCCGGGACGCCATGGATGCTGGAATCGCGACGGTTTACCAGCACCTTGCCATGATCCCCCTCATGTCGGTAACCCGAAATTTCTGGATGGGGAATGAACCCACCAAAAAAATCGGCCCCATCAGCGTGATGGACTTTGAAAAAGCCAATGCCATCACCATGTCAGAAATGAAAAAAATGGGGATTAACTTGCGTGAACCTAATCAGGCTGTTGGAACCCTCTCAGGGGGCGAACGGCAAACCGTGGCCATTGCGCGGGCGGTGTATTTTGGTGCAAAACTGTTGATATTAGACGAGCCGACATCGGCCCTTGGGGTTCGTCAAACCGCCAATGTTTTGGCCAATGTAGACAGGGTGCGCAATCAGGGCATTGCGGTTGTATTCATCACCCATAACGTGCGCCATGCCATGGCTGTGGGAGATCGCTTTACCGTGCTTAACCGTGGTAAAACCCTTGGTACCGCCAAGCGTGGTGAAATTACACCGGATGAGTTACAAAACATGATGGCTGGCGGCGAAGAATTAGCAACGTTTGAAGGCTCATCGGGAGACGCAGTGTGAAACTAGACGTTATTACAATTGGGCGATCATCCGTTGACCTATACGGCGCTCAAATTGGGGGCCGCCTTGAGGACATGGCAAGCTTTGAAAAATACGTTGGCGGCTCACCCACAAATATGGCCGTGGGCACCGCGCGACTTGGGTTGAAATCTGCGCTTATCTCGCGAGTTGGCGATGAACATATGGGCCGGTTCATTCGCGAACAATTGCAACGCGAAGGGGTGAACACTGACGGCTTGATCACGGACGACGAACGTTTAACCGCACTTGTGCTTCTTGGCATTCGTGACAAGGAACGGTTTCCCCTGATATTTTACCGGGAAAATTGCGCTGATATGGCCCTATGCGAAGCTGATATTGACCCGGATTTTATCAAAAGCGCCCGGGCAATTGTCGTCACGGGAACCCATCTTAGCAATGGAAAAACACAAGCGGCGGTGCTAAAAGCCCTAAACATTGCGCGTAAAAACAACCAGTTGACTGCGCTTGATATTGATTTTCGCCCAAACCTCTGGGGACTTTCAGGCCATGATGATGGTGAAAACCGTTTTATTGCTAACCCTGAAATTTCTGCAAAGCTTCAATCAACACTGCATTTATTCGACGTCATTGTTGGCACCGAGGAAGAATTTCATATTGCCGGTGGAAGCACCGACACCATCGCAGCCCTGAGGGCCGTTCGCACGGTCACCCAAGCCATTTTAGTTTGCAAACGTGGCCCAATGGGGGCCGCTGCATTTACGGATAAAATCCCCGACACCTTGGATGAAGGTGAAAGCGGGCCTGGTTTCCCGATTGAAGTATTTAACGTTCTGGGCGCAGGCGACGGGTTTATGTCCGGGTTGATTAAGGGCTGGCTCGAGGGGGAAAATTGGTCAAAAACGCTAACCTATGCCAATGCATGTGGCGCCATTGCCGTTAGTCGCCATGGTTGCGCGCCCGCATATCCAAGTTTGAAAGAGCTGGAGTTTTTTCTAGAACGGGGCGTTGTGATTCCAGCCTTGCGCAAGGACCTAGCGCTTGAGCAAATACACTGGTCGAGCAATCGCACAACCGATTGGCCAGACATGCGGGTATTTGCATTTGACCATCGAGTTCAACTTGAAGAAGTTATAGGGGCTACACCCAAAAAAATTGGCGCGTTCAAAGAACTGTGCGTACAGGTCACCAAAAAAGTGGCAAATGGCCGCCGTGGATATGGACTATTGTGTGATGGACGCCTCGGGCGCGATGGTCTTTATCAGGCGGTCGATCAGGGTCTTTGGATTGGACGGCCCGTAGAACTCCCCGGCTCGCGACCGCTAAAATTTGAAGCCGAAATTGGTCCCGATTGTGGTGGTCTTTGTGAATGGCCGCTTTCCCATGTGGTTAAAGTTTTGTGCTTTTATCATCCAGATGACAGTGATGAGATGCGGGCTGAGCAAGAGGCAAGCATCTTGCGACTTTTTCATGCCAGTCGCCGCAACAGGCTGGAATTTCTGCTAGAAATCATTGCGTCCAAAGCTGGACCAATTGAAGATGATACCAGCGCACGCTTTATCCAGCGATTTTATGATTTAGGCGTTTTTCCCGATTGGTGGAAGTTGGAACCAATGCGAACCCAGTCTGCATGGCAAAACACTTGCGATGCCATTAACCGCAACGATCCACATACGCGCGGGATTGTTATCCTTGGCCTCGGAAATACCCAAGACGCACTGGCCCAAAGCTTTGAGATCGCAGCGCAATTCCCCCTTGTTAAGGGATTTGCGGTGGGGCGGACAATTTTTGCCAACACCGATGAGGCATGGATGAATGGCGAGATAAGCGATGCCGAGGCTATTGCAACCATGGCAACAAAATATGCTGCCCTTTGTGATATTTGGGATGCGGCACGTGCAAAAGCCGCTATGAATAAAAAAAACACAGAAAATACAGAAAGCTAAGCCCCATGAAAACAGTTCGGTTAACGGCAGCCCAAGCCATGGTTCGCTATATCAGTGCGCAACTGAATGAGGACGACTTGCCATTTATCGCCGGGTGTTGGGCGATATTTGGTCATGGGAATGTCGCGGGGATTGGTGAAGCGTTACACGGTGCGCGCGATGAATTGCAAACCTATCGCGGGCACAATGAGCAGACCATGTGCCATGCGGCAATCGCCTACGCCAAGCAGTCTGCACGCAAACGCGCCATGATGGTAACCTCTTCCATTGGCCCCGGCGCGACCAACATGGTAACCGCCGCCGCGCTTGCCCATGTGAACCGTTTGCCCTTGCTGTTGATCCCCGGCGATGTTTTTGCCAACCGCGAACCTGACCCGGTATTACAACAGATTGAAGATTTTGACGATGGCACAGTTAGCGTCACCGATTGTTTTCGCCCCGTGTCACGTTATTTTGACCGGATCACACGGCCAGAACAATTACTGAGCGCCCTGCCCCGCGCCTTTGCCACCATGACAGACCCTGAAAAGTGCGGCCCGGTTACCTTGGCTTTTTGTCAGGATGTACAAGCCGAGGCGTTTGATTATCCTTTGAGCTTTTTTGCACCCCATAAATGGCTATTTCGCCGTATTCAACCCGATCAAAGAGAGCTTGATGGCGTTGTTAAAGCTATTCGTGCCGCAAAATCACCGGTCATAATTGCCGGGGGTGGTGTGCATTATTCCGACGCTACCGATGCGCTACTCACTTTTGCCGAAGCGCACAACATCCCCGTCGTTGAAACTCAAGCGGGCAAGTCTGCCCTGGCATGGGATCATCCGCTCAACCTTGGTGCAGTTGGTGTCACCGGCACAGCGCCAGCCAATGCTGCGTGCGAAGCGGCGGACTTGGTGCTTGGCGTTGGCACCCGTTTTCAAGATTTCACCACCGGCAGCTGGACATTGTTCAAGAACCCGGATCGCCAGCTGGTCAGCATCAATATTGGCGCATATGACGCGCTAAAACGCGGGGCAACTCCCTTGGTTTCAGACGCGCAAGTTGCTTTGGAAAAACTTGGTTCCGCGTTGGGATCATTCCGGGCTATGCCTGTGGATGCAACGCAAAAAGCCGATTGGTTTAAGGCTGTTGATGCACTCACCGCGATCCCAAAAAACAACAATCAACTTCCCACTGACCAGCAGGTTATTGGTGCCGTACAACGGGCCAGCAGTTTCGACACAGTGGTGATGAGCGCCGCGGGCACCATGCCGGGCGAGCTACATAAACTATGGAAATCGCCTCGCCCCGGCGGGTATCATATGGAATATGGGTACTCCTGCATGGGATATGAGATTGCTGGCGCGATGGGCGTAAAAATGGCCCAGCCAGAACGCGATGTGATCTGCATGTTGGGTGATGGTAGCTATATGATGGCAAATTCTGAACTCGCCACTGCTGTCATGATGGACATCAAAATCACCATCGTGCTGACTGATAACCGTGGTTATGGCTGTATTAACCGACTGCAAATGGCAACTGGCGGTGCGGAATTTAACAATCTTTTGACCCACAGCCATAGGGGGCAAAATAGCCAAATTGACTTTGTTGCCCACGCGGCCAGTATGGGCGCGACTTTGGAAAAAGCCACCAATATTGCTGAACTGGAACAAGCGCTTGAACAAGCCAAAACAGCCAGCGGGCCGTTTGTTATTGTGATCGACACCGACCCCTATCCCAGCACCCCGGATGGGGGCCATTGGTGGGATGTCGCGGTGCCAGAAATCAGCAAACGAACAGAAGTTGACACCGCACATGCAAGTTACATCACCCAAAAGAAAGAACGGACATGATACTTTACGGCACCAACCCGATTGCCTGGTCCAATGACGACGATCAAACCCTTGGCGCCCATATCAGCCTAAAACAATGTTTAGACCAAGCGTCCAGCATCGGATTTGATGGCATTGAAAAAGGGCATAAACTGCCCACCACCATGGCCGGGGTTGAAAAAGAACTGGGCGGGCGGGGCTTGCGATACATTTCGGGTTGGCACTCGCTTAACCTGCTAAGCAATTCAATTGAAGCTGAAAAGGCCGCGATGCAGCCGTTTCTTGATTTCCTCAAATCCGTTGGCTCGAACATTATCATCACCTGCGAAACCTCAAATGCAATCCATGGGGCAGATGACCAACCGGTGAACGACAAACCAAATTTAAGCGCTGATCAGTGGCAAGCATTTGGGGCGGGGGTTGAAGCGCTGGCACAATTTGCCGCTGACCAAGGGGTTACTCTCGTTTACCACCACCATATGGGAACTATTGTTGAAACACCCGCTGAAATTGACTTGTTCATGGCCCATACCGGCCCGGCCACAAAACTCTTATTTGACACAGGACACTGCTATTTTGGCGGTGGTGATCCGGCTGCTGTTTTGGCGCGCCACATGACCCGTGTGGGGCATATTCACGCAAAAAATGTACGCCCTGACATTATGGCGCAGGTGCGTGATCAACGGCTTTCATTTCTTGAGGGGGTTCGTCGTGGCGTTTTCACTGTTCCGGGGGACACAACCGGGGGTATTGAATTTGAGCCGGTACTAAAAATAGCCGCTGAGCACAATTATTCCGGCTGGTTGGTCATTGAAGCGGAGCAAGACCCAAAAATTCGCGACCCGCTGACCTATCAAACAATGGGCCTCAAAGCGCTCAAAACAATGGCACGCCATTCAGGCCTTGATCAGTCATAAAAAGGAAATCATTGATGAGCAAACTCCTCGTACAACCCACCGGCAGCACTGGCAAGATCCATAATATTACCCCCGCAAGTGCGGAATGGGGATATGTCGGGTTTGGCCTATATCGACTATCCGCCGGTGAAACCGTCGGGGAAAGCACCGATGAAACTGAAGTCATTCTTGTCCTGGTTGAGGGCAAGGCAGAAATTACTGCAGGCGAGACAAGCTTTGGTGAAATGGGCGACCGTATGAATGTGTTTGATCGCACCCCGCCCCATTGCGCTTACGTGCCAAATGGATCGAAATGGCAAGCGACCGCCACAACGGATTGCACGTTAGCAGTTTGTTCCGCGCCGGGAAAAAATGGTCACAAGGCGCAAATCATTGGCCCAGCCGGCATTGAACTTGAGCAACGTGGGATTGGCGGTAACACCCGCTACATCAACAATATCGCCATGGAAAACCGCGATGTTGCAGACAGTTTATTGGTGACCGAAGTATTTACCCCAAGTGGCAATTGGTCATCCTACCCCCCGCACAGACATGATGAGGATGATTTCCCCAACATGACCTATCTTGAGGAAAGCTATTATCACCGTTTGAACCCTGAGCAGGGTTACATCCACCAGCGTGTATTTACCGAGGACGGGGCACTGGACGAGACAATGTCGGCATCCAGCCATGATGTGGTTTTAGTTCCAAAGGGGCATCACCCATGTGGTGTGCCCTTTGGGTACGAATCCTATTATCTGAACGTGATGGCTGGGCCTTTAAGAAAATGGCGTTTCAAAAACCATGCTGAACATGACTGGATTTATCAGCGGGATAATGCCAAAATTTAAGGCCAACGCGCACAGTTTTCAGGGTGTTCAATTCCTAGGTTTGCCCTTTGCGGCGTTGCTCTGGACGCTCGCATCTCCCCTTGCGTTCGGCAGCGTTGCCTCACGCGTGATGATCTCGGATTGGCCCACGCGCACAGCTCTTAGGGCGTTCATCGTTGAATTTGATCAATAGATCAAATCCTCTTAAAATAGCTCACGCTATTTTAAGACCACTCTTCACTCCCACTCAATTGTGCCGGGGGGTTTGGAAGTAATGTCATATACCACGCGATTGATGCCCGGGACTTCATTGATAATCCGAGTGGCGGCGCGGCCCAAAAACGCCATATCATAGGGATAAAAATCCGCTGTCATACCATCAACTGAGGTGACGGCGCGCAGGGCGCAGACAAATTCATAGGTGCGGCCATCGCCCATAACGCCAACAGTTTGCACCGGAAGCAAAACCGCAAAGGCTTGCCAAATTTTATCGTACAAACCGCTTTTACGAATTTCATCAAGATAGACCACGTCTGCTGCCCGCAGGATTTCCAATTTGTCTTTTGTAACGCCACCCGGCAAGCGAATAGCAAGGCCGGGCCCGGGGAAAGGATGGCGGCCTATGAAATGATCGGGCAAACCAAGTTCCAAACCAAGAACCCTCACTTCGTCCTTGAACAGTTCGCGAAGGGGTTCGACCAAATCCATATTCATGCGTTCTGGCACGCCGCCCACATTGGGGTGCGATTTGATGGTGACCGAGGGACCTCCAGTAAACGACACGCTTTCTATGACGTCAGGATAGAGCGTGCCTTGGGCCAAAAAGTTTGCGCCACCGAGTTTTTTGGCTTCAGCCTCAAAGGTTTCGATGAACAATCGGCCAATAATTTTGCGTTTTGTTTCAGGGTCTGCTTCATCTTCAAGCGCGCTAACGAACGTTTCCACAGCATCCACATGAACCAGTTTGAGATTCGGATAATACTGGGAGAACATCTCCACCACGTCCGCCGCCTCATTGTGGCGCATCAGGCCGTGATCAACCAGAATGCAGGTCAGTTGATCGCCGATGGCTTCATGTAACAGCACGGCTGTGACGGAAGAATCTACGCCACCGGAAAGGCCACAGATAACTTTTTGTGTTCCAACCTGCGCGCGGATGGCGTCGATGGCCTGTTGGCGATAGGCGGCCATGGTCCAGTCGCCGGTGCATCCACAAATATTCTTGACGAAATTCTCATAGAGCTTTGCCCCATCTGGAGTGTGATGTACTTCGGGGTGGAACTGAGTGGCCCAAATACGTTTCTCTTTGTTTTCAATAATGGCAAGGGGCGCGCCGGGGGACGTGGCAACAACCTCAAAACCTGCGGGAAGTTTTGTAACGCGGTCGCCGTGGCTCATCCAGACCTGATGCTCGCTGCCCAATTCCCAAACGCCCTCATAGATAGCGCAGGGTTTTTGCGGCACTACGTTGGCGCGACCAAATTCACGGTCATGCCCGGCTTCAACGGTGCCGCCCAATGCAACACATAGGGCTTGTTGGCCGTAACATATGCCAAGAATTGGCAAGTTTGCAGCAAGCAATTCCGGCGCGATGGTTGGCGCATTGTCATCAAGGACTGAGGCCGGACCACCAGAGAGGATTATGCCGCGCGGGTTTAGATCGGCTAAGGCTTTGGCAGCGGACGAGAACGGATGGATTTCACAATATACGCCCGCCTCACGCAACCGTCTTGCGATCAACTGCGTGACCTGAGAGCCGAAATCAACGATGAGGATTGCTTGGTGTTCGAGTGAGGACATATCAGTGATTTAGCTTTTTAGTTTTAGAATTGAAATGTAAAACCCATCGGTTCCGGTTGAAGCAGGGGACAGGGTTGCGCCGAATTTATCGAACTTTGGTTTTTGGGTCGCCTCAGGGAAAATTTCGTCCCACCGCGCCTTCATGTCAACTGGTGTATAGAGTCCGGTTTTGGCGATAAAGGCTTTAATTTGCTCAGTATTTTCTTGTGGCAGCACCGAGCAAGTGATGTAGATTATCTCACCTTCCGGTTGCATGTATTTGGCCGCTTGTTCCAAGATTTCGGCTTGTTCCCCGACGCGCTTTTCCAGTTGCTCTGGGGTTAGCCGCCATTTTGAATCCGGATGACGCCGCCATGTGCCGGTGCCTGTACAGGGGGCATCGATGACGACTTTGTCCATTTTGCCAACCAGATTATCCAGCGCCCCATCGATTGGGGCACGAACCTGAACGTTACGTACACCATTGCGTTTCAGGCGGTCATAAATTGGTTTAAGGCGATTTCTATCAGCGTCGTAGGCAAAAATTTGACCTTTGTTTTGCATGGAAGCGGCAAGGGCCATGGTCTTGCCCCC
This sequence comes from Alphaproteobacteria bacterium, assembly GCA_024279675.1. Taxonomy (GTDB): domain Bacteria; phylum Pseudomonadota; class Alphaproteobacteria; order Rhizobiales; family Devosiaceae; genus DROE01. Next base: position 3,275 of record JAJRRG010000005.1, on the reverse strand, counting down.
TGCCCCGGCGCAATAGTCAAGCACTTGCTGGCTAGGCTGGGCGTTGGCAAGCAAAGCAACGATCTGGCTGCCTTCGTCTTGGATTTCCAAGCCGCCTTTTAAGTAGATTTCGTCGACTTGCACGTTGGGCGTTTTAGCCGCACCCACACCAGGGGCAATGCGCAACCCATTGGGGGAAATTTCTGTTCGGGTTGGGGTGAAACGCTCTAGGCTCTTGAGGGCTTTTTCAGCGGATGATTTTAACGTGTTGATACGCATGTCAAGCGGTGGGCGGTTCGACAATGCTTGGGCTTGCTTGATCCATTTTTTGCCAAAGGATTTCTCAAATGCTGGCACCAACCATTCAGGAATGTTTCCCTTAACATGCTCAGGCGCATCAGCCATTGGCGCATCAGCATCAAGCAATTTTTGTTCTTTTGATGTGATGGGATCGGGGGCGAAATTATCTGTCTCAAAAGCTGCATTTAAGTCAGCACTTGTTTCGCCCCAATCGCGCACAATTACTGACAATACCAACGCACGTCCCGTATTGGCTTCCATCATATGGGCGTGGCTGGCGCGCTTTCGCATCACATCATAGACTAGATTTCCAATAACGGCCCTGTCCTTAGATCCGGCAAACCGGTTGGCCTGACCCCAATCCTTAAGGGCTTGAGACACAGGTCGCCGACGGGTTTCAAGACCGTCAATAATTTCAATCGCCGCAGCAAGTCGTCCAGAAAGTCGCATCAATAATCCAATTAAAAATAGATCGGCCAAAACACCGAAAATATGAAAGCAGTTAGCAAAAATACGCCGAGCAAATAAACCCCAAAGCGTACGTTCAGATCATTCGTAGTAATGTGAATTCTCGCGTGAATAAACCGCGATATGACAAACGCCCATCCAAGGGATACCTGTACAATATTTGTCTGGTCAATGATAAGCAATATTGCAACAAGTGCATAAAACATGACGGGCAGTTGAAACTGATTATTTAGCGCATTGCCCGCCTTTCGTGCCGCGTCTGGATATTTATCACTCCCCAAAGTAATTTCAGATATTCGCACTTTGCGAGCCTGTACGGCCGCACCGCGGAGCACGCCCATGCGAAATAACAACCCCAAGGTCAGCAACATCTGGGCAAAAACTGCCGCGAGTAACAGCTGGTCATAATATTCCAAGTGCAATGAAACCACATCGCTGAGCACTATCAAATCTGACATTATTGGCCACTCCTGTAATTGGGACTTTCACGGGTGATCAACACATCATGCACGTGGCTTTCGCTTAGGGCCGCGCCGGAAATTTTTACAAACGTTGCTTCTCGCCGGAAGGTATTCAGATCCGGTGCGCCAGTATAACCCATGGAAGCGCGCAGGCCCCCGGCAAGCTGGTGCAGAACATTGCCCGCCGGCCCCTTGTAGGGCACTTGTCCCTCAATACCTTCAGGCACCAGTTTCATCTGATCGTTGACATCTTGCTGAAAATATCTATCCGCAGAACCACGGGCCATGGCACCGACCGAGCCCATGCCACGATAGGATTTATAGGAGCGGCCTTGATAGAGATATACCTCGCCGGGGCTTTCGTCTGTTCCTGCCAGAAGCGAGCCGACCATGACGCAAGAAGCACCACCCGCCAATGCCTTAGCCAAATCTCCTGAGAATTTGATTCCGCCATCGGCGATGATTGGAATGTCATGCTTATCCGCTTCTTCAGTGCAGGCCATGATAGCGGCGAGTTGAGGAACCCCCACCCCTGCAACAATGCGGGTTGTACAAATGGAGCCGGGGCCAATGCCAACTTTAATGGCATCTGCTCCTGCATCGATGAGCGCTTTTGTTGCGGCGGCGGTGGCCACATTTCCCGCAACAATGCGGGTAGAATTTGAATGCTTCTTTACCGCCGCGACGGCGTTAGCCACGTGGATGGAATGGCCGTGAGCTGTATCAATTACCAGCAAATCAACACCCGCCTCAATCAGCCGCATGGAGCGTTCAAAGCCCTTCTCACCCACAGTGGTTGCCGCGGCAACGCGCAAACGCCCTTGCTCATCCTTGATGGCGTCGGGGTTGAGTTTGGCTTTTTCGATGTCTTTTACAGTGACAAGACCGACGCAATTATAGTCTTTGTCTACGACCAACAGTTTTTCAATACGATGGGTATGGAGCAAGCGTTTGGCATCGTCCTGGGACACATCATCACTGACAGTCACCAGATTTTCATGGGTCATCAATTCTGACACCATTTGCAATGGATTGGAGGCAAAGCGCACATCCCGGTTAGTCAATATGCCCACCAACTTGCCGTTAGCACGGCCACCAGTACTACCATTTTCAACCACAGGAATACCTGAGATTTTGTTGGCATCCATCAACGCGTGGGCATCGGCCAGTGTGGCGCTGGGGCCAATGGTAATAGGGTTGACCACCATGCCACTCTCAAATCTTTTGACCTGACGTACTTGTTCCGCTTGTTCCTGAGGTTCCATATTGCGGTGGATTACCCCCATGCCCCCGGCCTGTGCCAAGGCGATGGCCATATTGCTTTCGGTCACCGTATCCATAGCTGAAGAAAGAATTGGCAGGTTAAGGGTTATATCGCGGGTGATGCGGGTGCGCAAATCAACCTCAGCGGGCATCACGTCAGAGGCGGCGGGTTGGAGCAAAACATCATCGAATGTGAGGGCTTCGCTACCGGTTACAGATGAAATAATTTTTGCCATTACCAGACCTTCCTGGGCCCTGAAATAAATCAGACTTGTTGGAGTTGGATACAATTCCCATCAACTTACGTCGAATCGTTAGAATTGTTCGAGTTGGCACGTGCCATTATCATGGGTAAATTGAGTTGGCTAGCATCCAGAACAAAAAAGACTTGTCTGTCCATTGTCTTGGTTCTCTCAATGCAGTATTTTCATGTTTTGTTCCGAGTCGGATACTCTCTTAATGTCGCGCATTGCTATTATCATTCTAGCGGTTGCCCTGTTCATGGAAATGATGGATGCCACCGTCATTGCCACGTCTCTACCGGCCATTGCGCTGGATATTGGGACGGAGCCAGTGGCGTTAAAACTCGCTTTGACGGCCTATCTCGTTTCACTGGCGATTTTTATCCCCATTAGTGGCTGGTTGTCTGACCGGTTTGGCGCGCGCAATGTGTTTCGCGTTGCCATTGGCGTTTTTATGCTGGGCTCATTGGCCTGTGCGTTTTCAAATTCCCTAGAAGCATTTGTTGGCGCGCGGTTTTTGCAAGGCATGGGCGGCTCAATGATGATGCCGGTGGGGCGCGTT
>JAJRRG010000158.1 GCA_024279675.1 Alphaproteobacteria bacterium | reverse complement strand
GCGCAACTATTACGAGAAACCCTCGGAAAAGCGTGCGCGCCAAAAAGCTGAAGCTGTACGTCGGTCCCGCAAGTTGGCCCGCAAAAAAGCCCAGCGCGAAGGTCTTATTCCGATGACCCCACGCAGCTAATTGCTCTGGCAACTAATTGTTCTGCTTGACGCGATTAAATTTTTTGAAATTTTTAGAACACTGCCCTGATATTCATGGCAGTGTTTTTTTGTTTGAATTCACCCAAATTCCTGAAATGATGCTGCTTACACAAAAGTATTTTTGAAAATTTCAATTAAGAAAATTTTGCCTAATGAGCAATCCAGTTCTTTCCGTATGGGAACATAAATCTGCAACAACATCATCCGCAAAGATTATTCCGGACGGATGCCGTGATCTAGTATATTGGATAAGTCCAGGAGAAAGGCCGCGCTGGACAATCACCACCCTGGACGATCAGCCCTATAACACTCAAATAGAAACAGGCGCATATCTAAGGGGATACCGACTGCACCCCGGCACCCTGATAAACACCGACGATTTACTAAAATCCGTCCACTCCCTTGATTGCAACGCCAAAGGGATTGACGATCGGATCAACAGTTTTTGCACAATTTCACCTGCCATTAGCGAGGCCATGGCTTGCATCGGAACCCCAAACATCAAAACAATAGGCCATGCCGCAAAAACCTTGGGTGTCACCATGCGCACACTGCAAAGGCTCTTAAAATTGCCGACCGGGCGCACTCCGGCGGGTTGGCTCTCACTTTCCAGAGCCCGCCGCGCCGCACGTCTGGCACCTGTTGCCTTGAACTTGGCAGAAATCGCCTATGATTGTGGATATGCCGACCAGCCCCACATGACGCGCGAATTAAACCGTTGGTTTGGAACAAGCCCGGCAAGAATATCGTTCGATGAAGCAATCATGGAGCAATTGGGTCAGCCCGGATATTATTAGGATACAAAGCTTAAATATCGCTAATTCCCCTTAGTTTTTAAGATCGAGCTGCTGAACAAATGCCGCAATGGTTTTTTGCTGAACTTCATCAAGTGTTTTCAGCTTAATGTGCCGCCGAAACTTACCAACACCCTCAAGTATCCCATTTGGGTCATTCAATTCAATGCCCCTGCCGAACTCAAAGGAAACATGTTTTTTACTGGCAAACAGACCACCAAAATCATCTCCGTTTAGGCTAAACATGACCCCACCATACATGATGCGTTCCCCCACGCCCGGATAAACGTTAAACACCAATTTGCGACAAGCTTGAATGATTGCGTACTTGTCTGGTTCCACTTCTCGGAGGTCATCCAGAAAACCTTGCACCCGTGAGTCAGTTGAATTGTCCATTTTTATCCAATCGGGCTACAAATTTCGACGAGAAAACCATCAACATCTGAAACATAAGCAACTGTTTGCCCCCATGGCATTTGCTTTGGTTCCTGTATCAATTTAGCACCCGCTTCAATTGCTCTGTTTACGTCAGCCCCAACATCGTTAGTTTCAAACGCAATCTCAAACGAAGGGGTTTTTGCATTTACAGCAAGGGCGTTTTTTTCTTTCATCGCATCAAGAGACGCAAAGGCAAGAATGGTGTCACCCGTGTCAAGTTCCCCATAACCACCCTCACCATGCAGCATTTTTTGCGTGCATCCAAATGCAGCGCAATAGAAATCTAGCGATGCTTTGACGTTTTTTACATAAAGTATTGTGTATCTGAATTTCATGGCTGTGTTCCTCTGTTATACATTAAAGCCATATTGGATTGCGCCGGACCAAGTGTCTTGAATATTTACGACAAACCAAATCCGGACTAACTGCCCGGCGCTGTTAAAACCTGGTCAAAAAATGCAGTACCTTGCGCCCATATCCCGTCATTCCACAAGGAACCGTGGGTGCCACCTTCAACAATCCATAATTCGCGACCATTTGGCGCCAGCGCAAACAATTCGCGCCCGTGATGCACTTCAATAGTTTTATCCGCAGTCCCATGCCCGATGAAAATGGGCTCCTGCACATCGCCAATCCATTCCCGTGACAAAAACTGATCTTTCATCAGATTATAAACGGGGAAAATCGGATACCGTTCCGCCGCAACATCAACGGTCGCGGTATAGGGGCTCTCAAGTACAACAGCCGCAGCTTCGCGTTTGGATGCCACATAAACAGCGGGGCCAGAACCAAGCGAACGCCCCCACAGGACAATCGGCGCACCATTTTGCGAAATCCAGTCAAAAGCCGCCAGCGAATCAGCCAGGATATTTTCCTCAGTAATCTCACCGGGCGACATGGGAAACCCGCGATAATCAAAGGCCAAAACCCCATAACCATCCGCACTCATATCGGCGTAACGCTGGTGATCCCTGGTAAAACTGGCCTCGTTACCCTTAAAATAGACAACAATGGGCATGCCTTCAGCCGGGGGAATAAACCAGCCCCGCACATTAATCAGATCATCCACTGGCATATTCACCAAACGCGCGCCGGGAAGATCAACCTTATCCAGCGTTAAATATTCCGTACCCGGCGTATATTGCAGCACCCGTTGGTTTTTCATCATGAAATATATCGCCCCCAGATAAAGCGAAGCCACAAAAATCAAACCCCAGATAATTACGCGTTTTGCCATGAGTATTTTGCTTTCATTTTTGCAATAAAATGGGGCTATGCCCCTAAAGTTTAGTCCGAATTACCCGCCACACGTTCCATTAACAAGGCCCGTTGCAACGCTTCCTCAAATACCGACAAAGGTTGGGCACCGGACAGGGCGAATTTGTTGTTAAAGATGAAATAGGGCACCCCGGTAATGCCCGCCTGCGGCGCCCAGCGCGCACCTTTTTCCACCTCAGCAATGGCTTGCTCATCCGATAGAACATCAAAAACTTCTTGCGCCTCAAACCCATGGGCAAGGGCAATATCCCCCAAGACACCATCATCCGCAATGTTCAGCCCATCCATATAACAGGCATGGGAAATAGCCCGCGCCAGATTGTGTTGACGAAGCCCTTTCTCTCCATTTTCTGTATCCTCTTTTGCCGCCATAATCAGCGCCAGAGCTTTTTGTGAAGGATAACGCATTTTTTGTTTGCGCATATTTAGGCTCAAACCGCAGGTTTTGGCTTCCTGCTCAAGCCTGTCCCACATTTCATCGGGTGCGCGACCATATTTACGCTTGAGCATCGCCACCACATCTTCCCCCTCTTTAGGGGTATTAGCATCGAGCAAAAACGGATGATGGGTAATACCAATTTGGTTACTCTCATCCAAACCCGCCAACGCCTGATCAAGTCGCGCCAGGCCAACCAGACACCACGGACACACCGGATCAGAGAATATATCAATATGTGCTTGTTTCATCCGCTAGATCCTTCAAATAAAAAGAGCATCCCTGCAAATAAAAAGGGCATCCCTGCCATTTCAGCGATGCCCAAATCAGTTACTTTAGTTTATGCTTACGCATTTAACGCCTTTACAATATCTTCGGTCATTTTCTTGGCATCGGCAAATAACATCATCGTGTTATCCCGGAAGAACAACTCGTTCTGCACCCCCGCATACCCGGCAGACATCCCGCGTTTGATAAACAAAACCGTACCCGCATTTTCAACGTCCAAAACAGGCATCCCATAAATAGGCGATGTCTTGTCGGTTTTTGCCGAAGGATTTGTCACATCGTTGGCACCAATCACAAAAGCCACATCGGCCTGGGCGAATTCTGAGTTAATATCCTCAAGCTCAAACACTTCATCATAGGGAACATTTGCCTCTGCCAAAAGCACATTCATGTGCCCCGGCATACGGCCCGCCACCGGATGAATAGCGTACTTAACTTCCACGCCTTCTTCCTTGAGAATATCGGCCATTTCCCGCAATGAGTGCTGAGCCTGGGCCACCGCCATGCCATAGCCTGGCACAATGATAACCTTACCCGCGTTTTTCATCAGGAATGCAGCATCCTCCGCCGCCCCTTGTTTTACGGGTCGTGTTTCCTCTTCCTGCGCGCCGGCTGCGGCAGAATCCCCACCAAAGCCCCCAAGAATAACCGAGATAAACGAGCGGTTCATCGCCTTACACATGATGTAGGACAGGATTGCCCCGGATGAGCCCACCAGCGCGCCAGTGATAATCAACGCAGTGTTGCCAAGGGTAAAACCAATACCCGCCGCCGCCCAGCCTGAATAGGAATTGAGCATCGAAACAACAACCGGCATATCAGCGCCCCCGATGGGAATAATCATCAGGACACCCAATACAAGGGCAACCGCCGTAATGGCCCAGAACAATAGGGGATTGCTGGTCAACATAAACTGCCAAACGAGATAAACAAGTAACGCCGCCAGCGCAATATGAAGCACATGGCGCAAGGGCAGAATAATCGGCGTACCGGACATGCGCCCGTCAAGCTTGGCAAACGCAATAATCGAACCAGTAAAGGTAAAGGCACCAATCGCAACCCCAAGGCTCATTTCCACCAGCGCTTGGGGGTGAATATGTCCCACACTTCCAATGTTAAACGCCCCCGGC
>JAJRRG010000157.1 GCA_024279675.1 Alphaproteobacteria bacterium | reverse complement strand
TTCCACTGCAACAGTTGTCGTATTAAGTGTTACTGCGATAATGATTCCAGTAAACATCATCCCTAGCAGTGCAATAAGCACCGACAGTACTTTGGATACTTTCTTCATTGGGCGAATGTCACCGTAGCCAACCGTTGTTGCGGTGATAAATGACCAATAAAGACCATCAAAGGTTTCCCATTTTTCGACGCGACAAACAATTTGACCCAAGGCGATGATCAAGAAGCTAAAAAAAAAACAACAGTGGATAAACCAGATAAATCGTCCAGAAAAACAGTTTGACAAACGTGACTGTGAATTCCATTGCTAGTTATTCATTCTCTTTACCAACTGCCACCCAACGCCAGATAAAAATTGATGCGCTGTTCCAGTTGTGCCCGTTTGATGGATAATAACTGGCTCTCAGCGGAGATGGCCTGTTGTTGAATTTGGAGCGTATCCAGTAATTCTATTTCGCCTTCTTTATATCTTAATTCTGCGATTGAATAGGCTTTATTGCTGTGCCTGAATGCCTCACTTAAAGCGGTTTCTCGACGGGCTAGAACAGCCCCTTGATCCAGGTTATCTTCTACTTCTGAAAAAGCAGTTAACGCGGCTTGTGCATAATTTGCGATGGCCTGTTTCTGCTCCACTGTGGCAATTTCAATGTCTATTTTACGTCTGCCACCATCCATTAAAGGAGCCATTAAATTTGCAGCCAATTGCCAGACGGCGTTGGCAGGATCGAGAACGTCAGACAACGAACTCGAGGCACTATTCACTGAAGCCGTTAATGAAAATCGGGGGAGTCGAGCCGCTTTTGCCTGATCGGTGGCATTAAATGCCGAAGCAATTTTTCTCTCGGCAGAAACAATATCGGGGCGGCGTTCCAATAGTTCAGAGGGGATGCCGGCCGGGGGTTGCAGCGGTAAATCTGGCAAAATATTGGGGATGTCTGCGCTCGCAGATGGGTAACGACCGAGTAATACTTCCAACGCTCTCAACGCATCGCGCTCGGAACCTTCAATTTGAATCAATTGCTCTTTTGCAGAGGCCAAATTGGTACGATTGAGTGCGACATCTAGCCCTGAAGAGAGCCCATTGTCATATTTTACCTGGGTAATACGCATGCCCTTTTCAAGCGTTGCCAGATTCTTACGTGTAATATCAGCCTGTAACTTGGCTTCAATGACTTTAAAATAGGTTTTTGCAATATTCCCACTCAGTGAATGTTGCGCAAAAATGTAATCAGCTTCCGCAGCTTGTGCACTTGCCGTCGCTGCATCAACGCCCGATTTCATACGACCCCAAACATCCAGTTCCCAACTGGCTTGTAAACCAACCGTCACATTGCTGTTCGAGGCACCTCCATCAACACTACCCGATTGAGTTCCACCCAGAGACAGATCAGCGGTGGGTTTGAGTGCCGCGCCGGATTGCTTAGCCAATAGCCAAGCTTTATCCATGTTGCCCGCTGCCACCCGTAAATTGATATTATTGGCTTTACCTTCGGCTATGAGCTTGAGCATCATTGGGTCATTGAAGGTTTTTAGCCAATTGATCGAATCATCATCATACTGCTTAGCTTTTATCGCCCAAGATTCAGGCGTTTCAACTGCCTGTTTGACCGCTTGCGGGCTATCTTGTTTTGCAGTATTGAAGAGAGCACAAGATGAAGTCAACAACACCATGGCCGGTAAGATGATAAATTTACTGACTCTCATGAGTGGTCTCTCCTGATTGAATGTTAAAAAATACGGCGTAAAGCAAAGGTACAATCAGCAACGTTAACAAAGTAGCAAACGTCAAACCGAAAACAATAACCACGGCCATGGATTGAAAAAAGGCATCAAAAAACAGCGGGGTTACACCGAGCACTGTTGTTAATGTCCCCATCATAACGGGTCTAACTCTGCTGGTGGCAGCGTCGACTACGGCATCAAATCGCGCTTTACCACTGTCAACTTCAAAATCCATCTGATCGACGAGCACGATGGCATTTTTAATCAATAGTCCTGACAGAGAAAGAATGCCTAAGATTCCCATGAATTCGAGAGGAACACCTGTAACCACCAGACCAAACACCACGCCAATAAACAGGCCAGGGACAACTAGCCAGATCACCAGCGGCTGTTTGATTTTGCCAAATAGAATAACCACCACCAACACCATGGCCAACAGTCCCATCGGAATCGTCGACATTAGATCTTCGCTAGATTCAGCGGAGTCTTTCTCCACCCCACCCCACTGCAAGGTGTAACCGTTTTGCAATTCGATAGCGGCAATATCTGCGCGCATACGATTCAATAAGGTGGCCGGCAGCTCATCAGGATACGGATCAGCTTGCGCCTTAATCACCAATATTCGATTTTCACTGCGAACCTGTCCATCACGCCAAACAGTTCTAAAACCATCTGTCACCTGAGCAATCGGTAATGTTTTGCCTGTTGCCGAACTCAAAACCTGAAGGCTTTTAATGTCATCAATCGAGGCGGTTGCCGTCTCTGGGCTGCGAGCGATAATGGGAATAAGGTCTTCACCTTCCCGGTAAACGCCGACCTGCTTTCCGGAGTAATGCCGAGTTAGGGCATCTGCCAAGTCTTGTCTTGATACGCCAGCACGGCGGCCTTTGGTTTCGGAATAAATCGGCTCGATAATGCTCACCGGATCACGCCAGTCATTTTTGACTGACAAAGTGCGTTCGGCACGCATAATGTCAGTGGCCTGATTCGCCAGTTGACGTAAAATCTGTGGGTCTGACCCTCTGAATTCAGCTTCAATCGCTGAACCGCCGCCAGGCCCCAAAATAAAGCGCCATGCCTTAGCATCGGCAGCAGGGTAGTTGGCCTCAATGAACTCCTGAATTTTTGGCATCATGGCATCGGTTTTACGGTAATCATCGACCTTCACCAGAAATTGGCCGTAAGAACTGTTAGGCGACTCGGGTCCATACGTGAGCATATAGCGAATGCCGCCTTGTCCAATCAAGGTTTGTACCGACTTCACGTTATCCAATTGGCGAATAAAGGTTTCTATTTCCTTCATGTCCTTTTCA
>JAJRRG010000156.1 GCA_024279675.1 Alphaproteobacteria bacterium | reverse complement strand
TAGCAAAGCAAAGGACTGATCTGTGGCAAAGGACGAACGCGGAACCAAACGTCAATGTGAGCATTGTGGTATGAAATATTACGATCTGAACAGGGACCCGATCCTGTGTCCTGGTTGTGGCGAGCCCTATGTAGAACCTGCAGAACCCACACCCCGCAAGGCAAAAGCAAAAGAAGTTGCCCCAGTTGAAGAGGCAGTTGTTACAACTGAGGTTGAAACCGATCCCGCCGCCAAGGAAGCCGGCGCAGAGGTCGTGTCTTTTGAAGACGCGGACAACGATCAAAGCGATGATAACGAAGAAGACACGGTTAGCGATATTCCCGATGTTGAAGGGGTTGCCAATATTGGTGGCGAAGTGGATAATTCTTTTGTAGATGACGCCGACGAGGATGGAAGCTCAGTCGATTATGGCGTTAACACCTCAAAGGACGAAGACTAAGGGTTGTTACGAATAAATTTGTAGCCTTGGGTAAAATTTACAGGCGTTAAGCTTTTTTAGGCTTGAAACTCCTTGAATGCTTGCCTAGGTTGCGCGCCTACCGGGATGGCAACTCTTTCCCGGAAATTTTAGTGGGGCCATAGCTCAGTTGGGAGAGCGCTTGCATGGCATGCAAGAGGTCGTCGGTTCGATTCCGTCTGGCTCCACCATTTCATTTTTGTTGATCCAAATTTTGCGCATCGCATGCGCTCTACGTGCGATTTGGATTATCTCGCGCTGACGCACTTCGTGCTTCGCTCCGATGGGGCGGCCAAATTGTTGGCCGGCAACCTCTTCGGTCGCTTGGTTTTGGTTCGAGGTTTCTCCTCTCACCTCCGCCATTTTCTAGATATATTTCTTTATATTTTAGAACGGGTTACGCGGTAACTCGTTACTCTTCAGACGCGTTGTCACTATTTTACATGCAGTCTCGGCTCACCGCTGGGTCACCAGAGGCAAATAACAAAATTAGCAATGGGTTTGTGTGGAAAGCACAACCCGGCAAGTGCTCCTTGGGTCGCAAGGATTAGGTCGTTAGTTCGAATCTGATCGTCCGCTCCAAATTCTCAAGACCGTAAGGCATTGATGCTAAGGGTTCTTCGATCCCCTTTTGCTTTTTGTAAGCAACCCAACAGAGCACGGTTGAGGTCTCTGGTTCTATTTTGGTTCCATGCGAAGGCAAAATCACAGATATTTGATGAATCCCGATAATTATACTGCTAAAACGGCAACAATGGGCGGAAAGCGGACTTTCGCTGGATCTTCGATGAAACACTGATGGGGCCAATTAGGGCTAGCGACTGACATATGTAGCCATCGGTACGGATTGGAGGTGATGCTCCGAACTCGACATTAAAAGAAGCCGATTTATGGTGTTATCTTGAAGGCCACCTAACCGAATTATGCTGGTCGCCCTGCCCACTGAGTGAGGAAATTGAGATTTTTCCACATCGGTGTCGACTGCATGCTTGCCGCGCTGGAAGCGAGCAGCAAGTTGCGCCTCAAAGTTCGGCTTTCTTTCATCGGTTTTGCGGTTCAGTAGGTATTTGAAGGTGCCCTTAAACACTGATGTGACGTTGGCGAAGGATCGTTTCGCCTTAAGCTGCAATATCGCCTCGTATTCAATGGGAAATAGAAAGGGTGTCGATTGAATGGCGGACTGAAGATCTGGCAACACTGGCGCGGTGTTCAAGTATCTGCGACTCAAGGCAGCTTGCAGCTCTTTCCACCGGAACGGACTGTCGGTCAGTATCTGGGCGCCTGTTGCCTGAGCCAGGTACATTGTCATTTCAAAGTTTGGTTGCATTCTCATGATGTCGAACTGACCGCCCGCACCAAGCGGATTCGCCTGAAGAACGGCCAAAGGATCAGCCAGCCTTTCCTGTTCGATGTACTTTAACATCTGTTCTGGATCGATCAATTGCTCTGAGCCCTGCTGTTGGGCCAATTGCGAAAGAATTGCCTCATTCGGCAACCCTAGAAATGTCCGACGAAAGCCTTCGTCAATGATCGCGTCTAACCTCGGATCGTCTTTACGCTTGAAGCTAACTTGATCACGACGTGCTTCTGCCATGCTCATCGTCTGATCACGCAGGTGCAGATCGAAGTCCCAGGGGTCAGGGATGAGATGAACCAGCCCAGCGTGAACTAAAGGGATGAGTTTCAAAAAGGCCATCAGAGATTTCAGTACCTCTCCTCGATATGCATGAGGATTCTCAGTGGGCCGTTTGCCCTTCGCCAGCGACATTGGATTGATGAACGGATTCTGGATGATAATCTCACCGAAATACAGCGAGGCACCGAGCGCGAACTCAGGTATGAGCTTGGGATGCATCGAGCCGGTGTAGACCGATCGAAAGGTGCCATCCGGCTTAGGCAATAGAGAGAGCAGGTCGGTCTCGCGGGGCCATAATGACTCATAGCTGCCATAAAGCCTGACGATCTTCTCGTCGGTCATTTCCCTCCGGATGTCGTTCCAATCCTTGCCGTCCAGCTCGAGAAGGTTCTCGATGCCGGTCATGAACATTAGGTTTCTCTCTCTGATGCTTTTCTCGGTCCAACTGGGTCTAAGGCGAGTTGGCCTCTGCTTGCAACAATCAGAGAATGACAGTCCAGCGCCGCACGGATAGGGCCCCTTATTCTTAAGCGGCAGAGCCGGGGGAGTCTTGGTCAGCCATGGTCGGGGTTCCTCTGACCTCCCAAATTCATCTTGATAATCGGTCCGTCCGTCCTCATACCCGACGTATATTTCGCCGCCGAAATTGTACAACTCGTTGTCTGGTGGCAGAAGTGTTGCACACAAATTTTGCCACGGCTTAGTTACTGATCTTTCAGGATAGAGCCATTCTTTCCGGCCAGCGGCTATGTACCGATGCGCGCGAGCCTTTGCGATGAAGTTCACCTCAATCACCTGCTCTTCCGTGAGATGCCGCGTGCGGATGAAATTTGTGGTGGACACCATTGCTGGCTGAAAACGGCGCGCGAACGTCCGCTTATCCAAAGGGTCAACGCCCGGATCTTGTGCATATTCGAGGTTAGTGAAAATTAGGCAATGATTTGACCCCAGAGGGTAGATCGTTTGCGAACCCTTAAGCGCAATTGAGGGGTCATTTGGATATTTGTTTTGGGTTTCGCTTGGTGGCACGGCATGGTTGTAAACGGTTACAGGGTGGTCGGTCAGGATAAACTTGGTGGCAGAGTGTTTAGCCGAAACAATTTCTCGAACGCCTGTGGTCCAAGTGGTGACGTTCAGCATCCTGATACTTTGCATTTCCTGCATGAGCTCGTTCTGCGAAAGTTCGGGATACTGGGTGCGCAACCACGCAAGGCCCTTTGGCGTCCGCAGCTTTTGGGTATCAAGATATTCAAACAAATTCTGAAAATTAGAGTGCCATACCGTTTGATCCAACCCAGCAAAGGCGCGGACGGCATCAGCCCCACGAGTGTCGATGTTTCCGAACAGCCGCCGCTCAATCTCATCATTCACGGCAGTTCCAAAAAAAGTTGAATACAGGTCTTTCTTGTAAAAACCCCGTGCTGGCGGAGTGCGAAACAGCGAATTGCCGGGCGTGAGGCTACCGTCCCCTCTGGTGTGCATAGGCGGCGCTAAATTGAGATAAGACAGGGTGTGCCTACCATCAGAAAAGAATTCTCTTTGGTGCCACTGGGGAACATAATGGTTATCCCTAGTTACTGACATCAATTGCCTAGCGTTCCTTTTTTGGCGTCCGACACGGCACCAATATCTACCGCCCTATATATCACACAGAGAGACGGATTCCTACAACGGTTTGGTGACTTGAGCCGTCGAACGAAACAATTGACATGCCGCGCTTAGAACCTGCAACGGGGTTCCGGATGCGAAGGCCCGTGAATGTCTGATTTTTGGAAAGAGCAGGGAGAATTTCCTCGACCGCCCTCAGGCCCGAAGCCACGGCCCCGCAAGGTTATTTCGAATGTCAGCTAAGGACCGAAAACTACCTTCGGCCCCATTGGATTCATTTACCAAACGTTGTGCTTAATTCCTCAAATCGCTTCAGAAATGCTTCCTTCGCTTCCTCAGGCCCCCAGCTTTTAATTCTTTTGGTATTCTTCATTTCCGGCGCGTTCGGTGGCCAAAGTTCTGGTGCATCAACCATCAGTACTGCTTTCTCGTCAATTAGGAGCTGAATGTCAGCGCGTTTAAGTTCAGAGGACTTGAACAAGCCAGGGTCGATGTCAAATCGTTCACCAATTGCCTTCTCCATTTTGTGCTCAAACGTACTGAATTGACTTAGCTGCTTCTTGAGTGGTGTCGGCACATCCCCCAAATAAGCTTCAGCAGCGTCGTGCATCAAGCCAGTGATTAACTGCATCTTCAACAATTGGGTTAGTATTGGGGTTAAAGTACTTCCCACCGGCAAGCTCGGCAATCAAGATATCGCGGTATGCTTCAGCCTTTGCCATTTGCCAAATACCCTGAAAATGTTGTTCGTCGGGAGAAGGATCATAAGGGATCTGCAACCACGGTCTTACAGTAGCGTTAGTATCTGGGTCGTACCAATAAATCCCTTTGTCGACAGTGGTTACGCCATGTCTTTGGTGAACAGCTTGTTCTTTAGTTTCGAGTTTGATGCTAAAATTCACATCTTTTAGAGTATTGAACCGGTCTTCAATAAACTGCCAATGGCCTTCGTCCGAAGGAAACGGAAGGTTTTTCAGACGATCCGGAATTTCCTCGTCGTCTTGAACCATGTCGAACCTTCGGTGCTACCCCGCGTAATTCATAACGCATGGTTTTGGCGCAGTTAGTTGCATGCTAGGCACTTTTTAACGCATAAGCCTGAAAACCCACTGTCTTTTTTGTCGTCATTACTCCTCAATTTTTCCACGCAGCTTCTTCACCTGACCACGCCCCTTCTTGGCCTCTAACCGACGCTTAACTGAACCACGGGACGGTTTAGTCGCCCTACGGTATTTTGGTGTCTCTGCTGCTTTTCGGATCAATTCGGCCAATCGCTCCCGTGCGATGATACGGTTGCGGAATTGAGACCTCGTGTCTTGCACAATAATCACAACAGCCCCGTCCAGCGTCCAACGCCGCCCAGACAATCGTTTCAGGCGACATTTCACTGGGGCGGACAAGTTAACAGAACGCTCAGCCTCAAATCGTAATTGAACCGCAGAACTCACCTTATTCACATTCTGCCCGCCCGGGCCGCTGGCTCGAACGAACTGCTCTGACAGCTCCCATTTTGAGAGTTGAATAGTATCGGTGATACGCATGTGTCTTTCTCCCGGTGTATTGTGGATAAATACACCTCCGCCTCAGCGTTGGTTGGCAAACGCCTATAGATATTTTGGTGCTCGCGGGTCGTCGCATATGCTGATAGCCTAACGTGAAGGGAGAGCCAACTATCCATCAATGGCTGTTATGCGGACAAAGTAAGCTTTCGTTATGTTTAACCACGCATAACTTGCGTCACATGGGAACTTTGCCAATCTTACGAACATCATGGTTTACCAACCAGGGTTGACCAAAAACCGTACCCTCGCAAACGCAAAGTATCCCGTCCAAGTTGCAATCACACTTTTTACTTTGGGCTTATTTTTTGATTTGTAGTATTAGCCTAATGAAAATCTCGACTTGGGAATAGTATTTTGGCTTGTTCACGAGGATGATGAGCGCGGCGTATTGTCTGGCGTGGCATTCTGGGGGCTTCGTCCGTTGTCCCATAGGGTTCGCCCACCACGTCATAATCTGGGTGCCCGAGCAAAGCGAGATCATCGGACATATCCTCCACATGATCAGCGATCAAATGCACGACAATGCCTTCGCGCTGAAGTTTCCCCGTAATCCTCAAAAGCCGCCCACCGATTACTTGTCGGCGATATTTCTCATAGATTTTGGGCCAGATCACCACATTACAAACCCCTGTTTCATCTTCAAGGGTGAGGAAGATCACCCCTGATGCCGTGCCGGGGCGTTGACGGGTAATGACTAACCCACAGACTTTTGTCCGGCGCAAAGGGGCGGTAAATAATTCACCATGGGGCAAAAGATCAGGCCATTTGGGACGCAAGACTTCCATGGGGTGGGCACGCAGGGAAAGGCGCATGGCCACATAATCCTCTACAACTTCTTCCCCTAAATGCATGGGGGGCAAAGTGACCTCAGGTTCAAAAATGCCTTCCCCATCAATGGGGTTGGAGAATAGAGGCAAAGGCGCTTCCCCTTGTATGGCTTTGATTTGCCACAGGGCATCACGCCGCCCAAGTTGAATGGATGTAAAGGCATCGGCTTCCGCCAGCCGTTCCATGACCTTTGGTGAGATTCCGGCCCTTCGCCACAGGCTTTCCGGGTCGGGATAGCCATTGCCACGCGCGGCCACCAGCCAATTGGCATCCTCCTCGCGAAATCCCTTGATTTGACGAAGGCCTAGTCTGAGGGCCAGCGCTCCATCGGGGCGAAGCTCAAGCTGGTTGTCCCAAGTGCTGGCGTTAATGCAGATGGGACGCACCTCCACATTGTGCTCACGTACATCGCGCACAAGCTGCGCCGGCGCATAAACCCCCATAGGCTGGGAGTTGAGCAAGGCGCAGGCAAAGGCCGCCGGATGGTGACATTTCAGCCAAGCCGAAGCATAGGCGAGCAAGGCAAAACTGGCCGCATGACTTTCAGGGAAACCATATTCGCCAAAGCCTTCAATCTGGGAAAAACAACGCTGGGTAAATTCGGGGGAATAGCCCTTGGCCAGCATTCCGGCGATAAACTTATCGCGGAATGTAGAAATAGTTCCCATGCGTTTGAAGGTGGCCAATGATCGGCGCAAACGATCAGCCTCCTCGGGAGAAAATCCGGCGGCGACAATGGCGATCTGCATGGCCTGTTCTTGAAACAGGGGCACGCCCAGAGTTTTTCCAAGCACATCCTCAAGTTCTTTAGAAGGATATTCAATTCGTTCTTTTCCATTGCGCCGTCGAATATAGGGGTGCACCATGTCCCCCTGAATGGGGCCGGGACGGATGATCGCCACTTCAATGACCAGATCATAAAATATACGCGGTTTCATCCGGGGCAAAAAATTTAATTGTGCCCGGCTTTCCACCTGAAACACCCCCACAGCATCGGCGACGCACAACATATCATAGGTAGCTTTGTCCTCAGTGGGCAGGCTTTCAAGGGTAACTCGAGGTCCCCCGTGGCTGGCAATCAGATCAAAACATTTGCGGATACAAGTGAGCATACCCAAAGAAAGCACGTCAATCTTGAGAATGCCCAACGCGTCAATATCGTCCTTATCCCATTCAATGACCGTGCGATCGTCCATGGCGGCATTTTCAATAGGACAAAGTTCATCCAGCCGCCCCTTGGTGATCACAAAGCCCCCCACATGTTGGGAGAGGTGGCGGGGAAAACCGATGATCTGGCCGATCAGATCGAGGGTTTGCATCAAGCGTTTATCATCTGGGTTCAGGCCGATTTCCTTAAGCTTGTCGGTTTCAATGCCGTGGCTGGACGAACCCCACATACGCCCTGACAGGGCGGCAAGCACGTCTTGGGTCAGCCCCATAACTTTACCCACTTCGCGAATGGCAGCGCGGGAGCGGAAATGAATAACCGTGGCGCAAATCCCGGCCCGATGGCGTCCGTATTTCTCATAGATATGTTGGATAACTTCTTCGCGCCGCTCATGCTCAAAATCCACGTCAATGTCAGGCGGCTCCCCCCGCGCTTCAGAGATGAACCGCTCAAATACCATGGCAATCACGTCCGGCCCCACTTCGGTGATGCCCAGCGCATAACAGATGACGGAGTTGGCCGCTGAGCCGCGCCCCTGACATAAAATATCCTCGGATCGAGCGAACTGCACAATGTCATGTACGGTTAAAAAATAGGCGGCGAAACGCATCTTTTGAATGAGGCCAAGTTCCTTATCTACCTTAGCTTGAGTTTCAGGGGACACCCCATTTGGAAAACGGCGCTTCAAACCAACAAGGGTCAGACGTTCAAGTCGTTGTTGGGCATCTTCCCCATTGGTGACTTCATCCGGGTATTCGTAAGAAAGTTCATCAAGTTGAAATGTGCAGCGCCCGGCAATATCCAAAGTGCGTTTTATGGCCGCCGGATGGGCCTTGAACAGACGCGCCATATCAGCAGCACCCTTGAGCCGCCGTTCGGAATTGGTCAAAGCTTTTGTGCCAATATCATCAATTTTTACGCCCACACGCAGGCATGTCAGTACATCAGCCAATTGGCGGCGTTTTGAAATATGCATCATCACATCACCGACCGCGACCATGGGAATAGCGGCGCGACGCGCCAGCAAGGCATAATGGTTGAACCGTTTTTGGTCACGCCCGTCATAGTTTGGTGCTGCCCCTAAAAACACATTGCCGGGAAAGTGACGAGAGATTGCCAAGAGTTCTGGCAATGTATACTTGATTGTGGATTTTTCACGGGGCGGCAGGCCAATCAGGATCATGCCCTTGCCCCATTCAACAAGATCGTTTTTATGCAGGATGCAGGTACCTTTTTCCGCCCGACGTTTCCCCAATGTCAGCAGGCGGGACAGACGTTGATAGGCAGTACGATCGGTGGGCAAGGCCACCCATTGCACATCGCTATCCGCAAGAACCAACCGCGTGCCAACAATCAGTTTTGGTAATTTTACCTCAATATTATTTTCGTTGGCTTGTCGTAAGATTTCCTTGCGGGCGGAAAAGGCCCGCACAATCCCGGCCAACGAATTGCGGTCAGTAATTGTGATAGCCTTGAGGCCCAGCTCCGCCGCCCGCACCATATATTCCTCCGGGTGGGACGCACCGGTAAGGAAGGTGAAATTGGTGGTCACGCATAGTTCCGCATAGGCAAGCTCGTTATGGGGAGTAAGCGCCTTCATGCGATTTCCCTCCTCATGCAAACTCTCCCTGCACAAACCAGTTGGGGTTTTGTGGGGTGAAAAACAACCATAGCCGCCGCCCTTGTTTAGTTTGCACGCGCCAATAATCGCGCATGCCCGAGCGCCAATCAGAATTATCCAACCACCATTCTGGTAATAAACGCTCTGGTCCTATGGCCTCAACCAAGGTCAAAGGCATATTTCGCCAGCGAAAATATTGCGGCGGACTTGCGCCGGTTGCCCCAATACTTTCCGGGGGAAAAATGCTCAGGGGCCGTTCCCCCGCCGGGTGCCAATTCTCAGCCGCTTCGCTATAGGCCGCCGCCGCAACAAGAAAACTTTTCTCCGGGATATGGCTTTGGGCGGGCAGGTAGCGCACGATATTTTCAAACCCAACCCGATTGCCAATGCGCGAGATCAGATCGGCCAGTGCATCACTTGCCGCCGCTTTTTTGTCGATATGTGAGATTTGCGTAAGTTTAAGGCTTTCAGCCTCAATCACCTCAAGCCGTATCCGCTCAATACCAAACCCCGCATCCATAGCCTCTACAGAGCGGGAAAAAAGGTTTGTCATCCGTTCTGCATCGCGCAACGGGCGAGCCAACCCGATTTCCGCATAGACCGTGTTCTGATCGACCCGCTGGGCACTCAGGCGCAAACGGCGGGCACCCATATGTGCGGTTTCAAGTTTCTTGCATATGGCGTGCATGAGCCGACCGACAATGCCCAATACATCCTCAGACAACCCAATGGGTTCGGGTAAAGTCATACGGGCGGCAAAACCTACTTGGTGCTTTTGCAGTTCAATAGGGTCAGGTTGTGCGCCGCTGGCTCGATCTAGTTGCAGCAAAAGCGAAGCGCCAAATCGCCGTGTCAAAGTAACACGGGGGATTTGGCTGAGATCATGGATTGTTGAAATCCCTAGACGGCGTAGGGAATGGATTGTTTTATCTGCCAATTGCAGAGCCGCAACGGGCAGGTTTGCCAAGGCGGGTAGTGAGCCCCCGGCTTCAATGATCGCGCCCGATTGTTGTTTTGAACCATAATGTGACTTCTGACCGTAGCGTGACATGGCCCAAGCCGCTCCGCGCGTATCAGCAATGGCAATGGCAGGACTTAGTCCAGCCCTTTGAAACCGTGCAAAAAGATCATCCAGCATTGCCTGCTCGCCCCCAAACAAATGGGCCGCACCAGAAATATCCAACAGCAATCCATTAGTTCCATCTACTCCCGCAAAGGGGCAATAGCGTTCGGCCCAACGCACCAAAACCCGCAAAAAACCTAAATCTCCAATTGGGTCGGCCAGATCACTTATCAGGTCTGGGTACATGGCCCGCGCATCGGCAAAGCTCATGTCGCG
This sequence comes from Alphaproteobacteria bacterium, assembly GCA_024279675.1. GTDB lineage: Bacteria > Pseudomonadota > Alphaproteobacteria > Rhizobiales > Devosiaceae > DROE01. The sequence continues at coordinate 4,060 of JAJRRG010000156.1, read as the reverse complement.
GCTAAGTCCGGCTTTTTCAGCTTTCCTATTGAGGCAATAAATACGTTGGGCATTTTTGTGAAAGTGAGTGAGCACAAATGGCCCCTCAACCGGCTTGAGCCTGTTGGCGCGCTCGCTGGCCAGTTTGGGCAACCAAATTGATATGATGCGCTGTGTCATTCCAGTTGACGATCCATTGACCTGTTGTTCCTGATTTGTTCTTAATACAACGCCAATCAAAAAGAGTCGAATCAGAATTGTTACAATCATGTATGGGTGCGCAATGCCAACGGGTTTCAGCGGCGTTCGATCCCATGCCTTGGGGTAAAAGAAACAGGCCGGTAGCTCGCCCCGCTTCAGCCGCAAGTTGCAGGCGACGCCCTTCGGTAAGGCCAATGTCAGTTGAAAGTTGAGCAATAACCAGCGATACGGATTTGGAACGTAATACCTCCTCGGCAATCCACAACACATCCATATGGGTTTTGCCATAAGCAAACAAAAGCCGTCCCGGGTCACAAAACTGTATCAATCCACCCGGATGCAAATGTTCATTTTGTCTTTGCTCGGCAATCCAAAGAACCGGGCCGTGGGTAATGCCAACCATGCTAGCGGCAAAACTTATGGCGCCCGGCCCCACGGCCTCATGGGAACGCCTTGAGCACAAAGGAAAAATATCAAAAAACTCCTGCGCCACCGAATTACTGCCTCCATGCCCTGGAACGAAAAGAGAACATATTAAATAGTTTTTCTGTGGGGAGGCAAGAGATTTTTACGAGTGCCGCTTTGCAATAGGCCGTTCGCAACGGAAATCAAATTGGATTTGGATGAGGCCGCGTGAGGTACTATTAGCTCTGCAATTACTTTTGTGTAACAAGTGAAAACTGAACATTTAATAATCTCTACAAACAATAAAAAGGAAGAATTCAAGCAAACTCTCATATATTACAAAGCTCTGATACTAAGGGGCGCTTTCCGCCCATGTCACCCAAATTCAACATGAGTTAACGAAACTAGGCCAAAATCGAAATTCAGACTGCAATTTACTCAACTATCGAAATGTCGATATGTCGACTTTCCTTCGATTCATTCCATTGTGGTTGGGTTTGTTTCAATGACCTAACAAATGTACTTCGCCCATGGCATGCAAGAGGTCGCCAGTTAGAATCTGATCGCCTGCTCCAAATTCTCAAGGCCGTAAGGCGTTGATGCTAAGGGTTCTTCGGGGCCCATTTGCTTTTGGCAAGCATCCCAACACAGTGCGGTTGAGGTCTCTGGTTCCATTTTGGTTCCATGCGAAGGCAAAATCACAGATATTTGATGAATTCCGATAATCATGTTGGTAAATGGCACCAACGGGCGGGAAGCGGACCTGCGCTGCACCGTCATTCGCAATAGGTATGCACTTTTACAACCGCACAAATTTTTGCAACCGCACAAAAACGAGCCTCTTCTCCGCGATATAGAGCAATCAGTTCAAAGGCACCCTGAGGCCTGCGCTGGCACCATAGGCTTGACGAGTGCTCACTCCAATGCCGTCATAAAAGACTTTGGCATTCAACGTCGCGCCCCCATCAAGGCGCAAATCTATGCTGCCTTCTAGCCGGGCGGCCCATTCAGATGATGTACGACCCAAACCATCGGTACTAAAGTTCCAGGCACCAATCACACCAATGCTGGGTGTAATATTAAATAATTCGCCTTCAATCAGATAGCTCACCCTTGGACCGAAAGCCACACTGCCATTACTGATGGTTTGCGCTGAAATAGTGTTGTTTAGGCTATCGACATAGCTATTTTGAGTTTCGCTGAAAAAGCTGCCAGAAATGAAAGGGCTAAAGGTCCACTCATCCATAGTGAACCTACCCGTCAACTTAGCTCTGGCTAACCAACGTTGGGTGCTAAAACTGTCGACATAAAGACCTATTGGATTAACATTATTAAAGGATTGTCCACCCAGCACCAAAGCGTCAAAGAACAAATGCTCCTGCAGCTGCGCCACCACATAAGGCCCAACCATCCAGCCAAGCCCATCGGCTGCTGTGTTGGCGACCAAATCTTGCTGTGTGGTCCAATCTATTTGCCCCATCACGCCAACCAACACGTCAGGCGTCAATAAGTAATCTAGACCAAAATGTGCCGAAGCAAACACAGAATTAGAATTGCCATTGTCCGCCCGTGCAAAACTGCCATCAACCCACACATCAAACGGGGCATATCCCACTTCAGTATCGATGTCGCCAAATGTTGTCCGTATGACTTCATCCAACGCTGAGTTGGATAGCTGATTGAGGCTGGTTGCAAAACTCATTGTATGATTGTTGAGGTCGCCGCGCGCGGCAAAAGCCAACGGCATCTGGGATGTTGAGTTATCATTTCTGCGGGTCAACCGACCAATCAAATCGGGTTGCGACTGAATAATCTGTTGGGCACGGCCAGTCATAAAGTTGTTTATCAGTTTATGGGTATCGGCAACAATTGTGTTGCTGACCACAACTTGTGCCGCAGCGATATTTGGATTACTCGCCCCATCAACAGCAACGCCCGCGCTAACGTCGATGGTTACATCGCCCGCCCCAAGTGGGGTAACAACGATTGTATAGGTGTTGGCATCCACGCCAACAAAATCACCAATCGTCCCGTTGCCTATGGTGATGTCACTGAGTTCAAACCCGCTCACATCTTCGCTGAACTGGATCGTCACCTGAAATGGGGTGATATCGTTCTTGCTCGCAGGTGCGCCCAAAATTTCCACTGTGGGAGCGTCAACGTCATATTGAGATGAGGCATTCGTGGCCGCGACACTGTCATTGTTTGCAAGATCTTTTGCAGCGGCAGCGTCAACGCCAACCGTGACAGTCCCCGCCGCCGTCGGTGTAATCAGCGCTGAGAACGTGCGTGACGCCAAAACAGTGGCGAAATTTGAAGCCGTGGCGTTGTCCAACCCAGCGGTAATATCGCTTAGATCGAACCCCGTAATGTCTTCGTTGAAGGTGAAGGTCGCTGTAAACGGCGCGCTGGAATTTGCGGGAACGCCAGAAATGGTCACCGTGGTAGCGTCAGCGTCGTATTCCGAAGTGGCACTCGTTGCCGCAACACTGTCATTGTTTGCAAGATCTTTTGCGGCGGCGGCGTCAACGCCAACCGTAACAGTCCCCGCCGCAGTTGGTGTAATCAGTGCAGAGAATGTGCGTGATGCCGCAACAGTGGCGAAATTTGAAGCCGTGGCATTGTCCAACCCAGTGGTAATATCGCTCAGATCAAAACCCGTAATGTCTTCATCGAAGGTGAAAGTCGCTGTGAAGGGGGCATTAGAATTTACGGGAACGCCAGAAACGGTCACTGTGGGGTCAGTTGTGTCGCTAGGCACCGGAGCGCCCGTGGGGCAGTCGCTATCGAGGGCGTTTGCGTCAAAAGCTACGTCTACCAAAATGTTGCCCCCCACGAATATGTTACCGACAGGTTGGACAGTGAAGTTAATCACATCGTCAAGCACAATACGGAATGGGCCGGATGCAGGGGTGACAATAGTGCTTGGCAGGTACAGGAATGTTGGGATAGTATCTCCAACACCAAAAAAAGTGGCCCCAGCATGGAGAATTTTGCCGCTCCCATCAACTAAATAGTATGCGAAAACTTCAGTCCCCGGAAAGTCGTTATCTACTCCGGTAATATTATTGAAATTGATGCTGAAAACAGTACGTGAGGCCGCTGTACACAAACCATCCGTTCGCAACGTCACCCCACCGACAGAGCCCACAGTCGCCGCGTAAGAGGGAGATGCCAAAAGCGCGCACGCCAAACCGACATATCTCCAAGGGGAAAACATACGACTGACCACACTTAAAGACTTAAAATTCATAACGCCCCCCAGGCTATGTACTCTTAAGACTTTCGAGCGACCCTTTTTGGGTCATTGGGAGGCATTTAGGCCCCTGATCGAGTACAATTATATAAGTAAGAGTACTCTTGGTGGGATTGATACCAAAATTTGCACGATTCAGGCATGCGATTTCAAATGTGATAAATTTACCACTTGTTAACTATTGAAATTAAACGATATTCCGACAGTCATTTTTGAAAT
>JAJRRG010000155.1 GCA_024279675.1 Alphaproteobacteria bacterium | reverse complement strand
TGAGCGCACCCCCGAAGCCTATGAGCGGCTTTTACTGGATGTGATCCGGGGGAATCAAACCCTGTTTATGCGTCGGGATGAACTGGAAGCGGCATGGAAATGGGTTGATCCCATTCGTCTTGCTTGGGATGAAATGAGCGATGCGCCCCATCCCTATACGGCTGGCACATGGGGACCAAGCAGTTCGATTGGTTTGATTGAACGTGACAAACGCACCTGGCACGAAGAGGGCGATTATTGATGATTAACCGCCACGATTTTGCAGATAAGAAAAAACTTGCCTCAGGGTTAGCATCGGCGGTTGCAGCTGATCTGCGGGCCGGTATTGCTGATCGCGGTGTAGCCTCCCTCGTCGTATCGGGGGGCAGTACACCTGTCGGATTTTTCAATGCCTTATCGCAAATCAGTGACATTGAGTGGGACAAGGTTACGATTACATTGGTTGATGAACGCTGGGTTGATGATCTCTCGGATCGTTCAAATGCGCGGCTGGTTAAAGAAAACCTGTTGCAAAATAATGCCAAGGACGCCCGGTTTGTCCCCCTGTATTCAGGGGGTGAATTGCCGGGGCATGAACAGATCAAGCAAACCAATGCGCGCCTTACTCAAAACATGCCAACACCCTTTGATGCCGTGATTTTAGGTATGGGAAATGATGGACATACCGCGTCGTTTTTCCCCGGCGGTGATACGCTGGATTTGGCCCTGAATAATCACGGTCCCGCCATTGCCATCTCTGCGCCGGGGGCGGGGGAGGCTCGGGTGACATTAACATTGCCCACTTTGCTGAACACCGCTTCCCTTTATTTACATATCGAGGGTGCGCAAAAAGCCGATACCTTAAATAAGTCGGCGGCCGGCAGCGAAATAGCAGAAATGCCAGTTCGCGCAGTTCTTACCCAAAAACAAAAAACCATCCAACTTTATTGGTGTCCATAAAGTCGACACATCCGGGGGCGACACCCCGGATAGACAAATGATGCCCCCAATTATTACCTCAATGGGTTCTCTTGGAGCCAACATGAACTAGGTCTGATCTTGAAAATGAAAATAAGAACACCAATCCAGGCGATCACTGATCGCATTAAAGCCAGAAGCGCCAAAACACGCCAAGCCTATTTAGCTCAGGTCGAGCAGCAGCTTTCCAAGGGTGTGCAAAGGGGGACATTGAGTTGTGGAAATTTGGCCCATGGTTTTGCCGCCTGCAATCCGGCTGATAAGGACGCATTGGCTGGCGATAGTGTGCTTAATCTGGGTATTATTACCTCCTACAATGATATGCTTTCTGCCCATCAACCCTATCAATCCTATCCGGACCTGATCAAAGAAACCGCCCGCTCTATAGGCGCCACGGCTCAGGTTGCCGGGGGCGTGCCAGCCATGTGTGATGGGGTGACGCAAGGGCAAGACGGCATGGACCTTTACCTGTTTTCACGCGATATTATTGCCATGTCGACCGCCATTGCCCTATCCCATAATATGTTCGATGCCGGATTGTATTTGGGTATTTGCGACAAAATTGTTCCCGGCCTGTTGATCGGGGCCTTATCCTTTGGCCATTTGCCGGCGGTTTTTGTTCCTGCTGGCCCCATGTCTTCCGGGCTACCCAATGACGAGAAAGCAAAAATTCGCCAACTGTTTATGGAGGGTAAGGTTGGGCGCGATGAGCTATTAGATGCAGAGGCAAAATCCTATCATTCTGCGGGCACCTGTACATTTTATGGCACAGCAAACTCCAATCAGATGCTTATGGAAATTATGGGTCTGCAATTGCCCGGCAGTAGTTTTGTCAGCCCCGGCACCCCCCTTCGGGATGAATTTACCAAGCGGGCAACGGCCCAAGCCCTTGCCTTGAGCGCGCAAGGGGATAATTACACCCCGGTTGCCCATATTGTGAACGAAAAAACCATCGTCAACGCCATGGTGGGGTTATTGTCCACGGGCGGATCGACAAATCACACATTGCATCTCATCGCCATTGCCGCCGCCGCAGGGCTGAAAGTGACGTGGGAGGATATGTCTGATCTCTCGGACAATGTGCCGTTGCTTACGCGCATTTATCCCAACGGGGTTGCCGATGTGAACCATTTTCATGGGGCGGGGGGGATGGCCTTTCTGATCCGTGAATTGCTTGAGGCCGGTTATTGTCATGGGGACGTAAAAACTGTTACCGGAAACGGGTTGGCGGATTATGCCAAGGAAGCCAAATTGATTTCGGGCGAATTAACCTACAAGGCCGTGCCGGATATTTCTGGCCTGCCCAAGGTTTTGACCACGACCAGCGCCCCATTTTCCCCCAATGGTGGACTTAAGTTGCTTACTGGAAATCTTGGAAAATCGGTCATAAAAATTTCTGCCGTGAAGCCTGAACATTATTTGGTTGAAGCAAAAGCACGAATATTCCATTCCCAGCAGGAAATGATGGAAGCCTTCAAACTGGGACATTTGGATGGGGATGTTATCGCCGTGGTGCGCTTTTGTGGCCCAAGGGCCATCGGCATGCCTGAATTACATAAGCTTACGCCCATTTTAGGGATATTGCAGGATCGCGGCCATCAGGTGGCATTGGTTACCGACGGGCGCATGTCAGGCGCATCAGGCAAGGTGCCCGCCGCCATTCATGTGACCCCCGAAGCGGTTGATGGGGGTGCAATTGCGCGCTTGAGGGATGGCGATTTGCTCCGCCTTGATGCAAAAATCGGGAGCTTGGAATATTTGGGGGATGCTAAAGAGTTTGCCGCCCGTGAGGTGATTACAGCAGATTTGAGTGCTGCCCATCATGGCATGGGACGTGAACTATTTTCAGGTCTGCGCAATTTGGTAGGTTCAGCAGATAATGGGGCCTCCATGTTTGAGGCACCAGTGCCATTACATGAATAATAGGGCATTGGTAAATTGAAATTGCTCATTGCTATATTAACGACATTTGCTTTGATGATTGGTCTTAGCGCCTGCTCAGGTCTTTCCCTTGGCACGGCGAGTAAATTACAACGGCTTGATGTGCTTAACGATGATGTCGCCCAAATGACATTTGTTTTGGATGCACCCTTATCAATTCTGCCTCAGGATGATGGAATTGTTTTCAAATTTGACGCTACGACCTCTCAATATGGTGAGCGCAATATTCATGCTGTCCTGGAACGGGGCGGGGATTTTGACGCGGTTCAAACCCTTGACCCACCGGGAACCAATCGTACCTATCATCTGTTTGCCCTCACGGATGAGGATCAGGCAAAATTCCGTGAATTTCAATCGTGGGCCAATGAACTCAAACGCATTCACGGCAGTGCAGGGGGAACCCTGACAATGGATTTTACGGCAAGCTTTTGCCGGGTTTCACAAACGGGTGCCAGCCGGGTGATTGGTCGCAACGAACGCGTTACGATTTATGTGTCCCTGCCCGGCGAAACTAAATTTGAACCGTTACTATCCAATGTGAAATTATCAGAACTTGTGGGGGATACCAGCGCAGACATGCCAATCTGTGTGCAGACCTAAAGCGTGTCTCCCAAAAGTGTGTAGCGGTTTTGGGATAAAAGACACGCGAAAACAAATGGATAAAGCAGGTTGCGTGAATACTATTGAACACGACATGCTTTAAAGTCGCTTTTTTTTAAGGTGTTTCACAAAACTTAAATGGCTCTAAAATCCACCACCTGTTTTGAACCCGCCAGATTTACGCGACCCACGTGACCCGGTTCTTGGGCGAGAAAACCCCTTACTTGCAGACCCTCGGTTGGAAGACCCCCTATTAGATGACCCCCGGCCCGGCAATGTGCCCCAGGGCGATCTGCCCTTTGTAGAATTATTATACTGGCTGTTACGCCGTGTATTCTGGCTTGGCCTGTTCGCTTGCCGGCCCCCACGTGGCAGACCCACAGAACCGCCCCAGTTATTGGTGCCTGCGCGCCAACTTTGGCTTCGTTGCCATTGTCCCCAATAGCTTGCGGCAGTTATGGCACCGCGCAAAAATTCGCCCAGCAAATCCCCCACTAATTCATCCTTGCGGAATTGGGAACGCGGGTCATCAAAGCGGGATTTTTTGAAT
>JAJRRG010000154.1 GCA_024279675.1 Alphaproteobacteria bacterium | reverse complement strand
AGGAATTTTAACCGTATCAAACGGAAAACGATGCAAATAAGACAGGGACGAATGGCCCGTACCAAAATCGTCTAACGCCAAACCAAGACCCAAATTCTTAATAGCTTCCAACACAAACGCCGAATGCTCTGGATTAATCATTACCTGACTTTCAGTCACTTCAAGCTTGAGGTGACCCACCAAGGAGGGGTTTTCCGTGACCATTGTGCGCAAGTCATTAAGGAGTGAAGGCGTTGAAAGCTGGGTGGTCGACAGGTTTATTGAAATAAAGAAATCCTCATCCAGGTTCAGGGTATTTAACCAGTCCCCTGTCTGGTTGACCGCCTGACGCAAGGCAAGCCGTCCCAGTTTTTCAATCAGTCCGCTACGTTCCGCCAAGGGAATAAATTCTGTTGGCGGGATATTGCCTTTTGAGGGATGGTTCCAGCGCATGAGGGCCTCAGCGCCGGCAATACGCCCCGAATGCACCTCATGAATGGGTTGATAATGAACTTGCAATTCACCCTCGTTTATCGCCCGTTCCAAATCTTTTTCCGATGCCTCAGCATAGGCTGAGATGGAGCGCGCGGAGGCGCGATAGGCCTCAATTCTATTTCCGCCCAAACGTTTGGCATAATACATGGCCAATTCCGCATCACGCGAAAGTTCACTGGCATCGGCGGATCCATTGTCAAAAATTGTTATTCCAATGGAGGCGGTGAGGGTAATATCCTGATCGCCAAAGTTAAACGGTGTCCGTAGGGCACGGCGCATGGATTCAGCGATTTCAGCGATTTTAGTCGCGCTGTCATTGGTTGTTAGAACCGCAGTAAATTGATCACCGGACATGCGCGCCAGAGTATCCATGGGCTGCATAACCCTTGAAAGGCGTCGCGATACCGCCAGCAGAACTGAATCGGCAGAGGATTGGCCAATACGCTCATCAAGCAAAGAGAATTCATCCAGATCCACCACTAATACGGCAGGCTTTGGCGCACTGGAAGCGCGGGCGCGAACAATCGCCCGTTCAAGACGATCAATCAACAATTGTCTGTTAGGCAGGCCGGTCAGACTGTCATGCACAGAATCATGAAGCAAACGCTCGCGGGCCGTGCGTTCCCCTGTAACATCCTGCAACGTACCCACGATACGCGATACCGACCCATCATTGCCCAAAACCGGTTTCACCCGCATCCTAAACATACGATAGGTGCCATCACTTGAGGCAAAACGCACATCCAGATCAACTTTGCCCCGACGCAATTCCACCAATGTATCTAAGGCCGTGCGAAAACGGTCCCGATCCTCACTGTGCACACGATCGAGCCAAAGCTTAATCGAACCACGTAAGCTGTCACTTCTTTCCCCCAACCTTGGGGACAATTCAGCGGAAACAATGACCCGGTCGCGCTCAATATTCCAGTCAAAGACAAAATCACCACTCCCCGTAAGAGCCAGTGCACGTCGTTCAACTTCAGAAAGCGAGCCAAGGGAAACCTGCCCTTCGGCAAAAGCGTGTTGAACTGTGGTAAAGCCAATAAGCATGACGATGAGCACAAGTCCCCCCGCAACCGAGGGCTGGGCGATATCATTGGAAACCTGCCCGGTCAAAACCATCCACGAAAACAATAGCCATGCAAAATAGATGATCCATGTGGGCACCAGCATCACAGCCCGGTCATAGCCGCGCACAGCAAGCAATGCGATTAGAATAAAGCCGAGCAGTCCTAAAATCACCAGAAGGAACCGCGCTACAGATGCCGCAATTTCGGGTTGTAAAAATGCAAAAGCAATCAATGACAACATAATTGCCGAGAGGGCCATTGCTAAATGTAAAAACCGCAAATGCCATCGATGTAAATTCAGATAGATGAATAAGAACCCAAACAGCGTTATGGCAAGTGACGCTTCAGCCGCCGCGCGATAGGATTGAATGGAGCCGTTCCCAACACCAATAATGCGACCCAGAACTCCAAAATCAACTAACAGATAGAGTAATACCGCCCAGGAAAATGCAGCGGTCGCAGGGAAAACACCGCGCCCTTTGACGACAAACATGATGGTCAAAACACAGCCGCCAATCCCGCGATGCCAAGCACTGTACCTCGGAACAGGGTAAAAGAACTGATATAATCGCGATATGCGCCGGGTTCCCACATGAACAATTCGGGCAGTTTATCCCCGACAAGTTCCGCAGCGAATGTTACCGTGGCGCCGGGATCAAGGATAATTTCAAAGACATCAGCTTCGGCATCCAACTGTCTTTCTGGCCGCAGGCCTGCATTGGGTGTTAAAACCGCGATACGCTCCGAACCCAAATCAGGTTGAAATATGCCAGAGCCTGGCATGCGAAAGAATGGCGCAACCAAAAGCCGTGTAATTTGAATATCAGAGGGATTACTAAGGGCAAACAATGCCCAAGAGGGGTTAGTGCCCTCATTGGCGGCCAAGACCTCAATGCGGCGCACAATACCATCGGCCCCCGGGGCCGTGCTCAAACGCACACGACCATCCGTGCCAGGAACAACATCCACGGCAGCGCTTAGATTAACAGCATTTACATCCTGAGGTGTTGCGATCACCTCAAACGCCAATACGGACGCCAAGGAACTCAGGGTATATGCTACAAATATCGCCAGAAACACAAAATGACGCATGTTTGACGGCTGGTCCTACTTAAAAGAATTATTACACGGGCAAATCCCTTGGTAACGGGGTTTTGCCAAAGCTACAAGCATCTTAATCAAATGCCCTTAACGTCGTTAAACCTTTGTGCGGTTAAACCAAACAGAGTGTGATCACGCCATTCACCCTCAATTTGTACATATTGCTCGGCAAACCCCTCTTCCACAAATCCGTTTTTAAGGAGGATTTTCTTTGAGGGTATATTGTGTGGCAAGCATACAGCATGGACACGTTTTAATTCTAACACATTGAAAAGAAACGGTAAAACCAATGCCACCCCATTGGACATATAACCGTTTCGCGCAAACTTTTCGCCCACCCAATAACCCAAGTTACCATGGTGGGCCGCACCAAAAGAAACATTGGATATCGTCACAGCGCCAATCAATGTCTCTTTTTCTTGCTCAACTCGGAACAAAAAGAATGAAAACTCTTTACGTTTTTGTGCCGCTTTTGCACACTTTTGTACAGTTTTTTCAAAAGTTGACCGACGCAAGTTTACATCAGGCCGTTTTGGAACAAACGGTTTGAGAAACGTGTAGGAATCAGCTCTGAGGGCTTGAAAGTCACAAAAATCATTTCGTTTAGGCAGACGTAAGCGTAAACCTGCCCCATCGAGTTGAAGTTCAGATTTTTGGGGCCACAAAGCCATTCCTTAGTCCCCTGTGGATGCGTCAGTTGGTGAGCTGTTCAAATGGGAAGAAATTTTTGAATAATCCAGCATTTTGGATACTGGTCCATTGGCGGCGACTGACATTGTTGGGTTGGTGAACAATTCGCCGGCAATTTCCTGTACCCGCGCCACATCAATCTTGTTGATGCGCTCAATTGTTTCACTCATTTCAATGGGTCGACCCCAAAGAATTTGTTGCCTGGCTAATTGACCGGCTCTTGCGGTTGGGCTTTCCAGCGACATAAGCAATCCGGCTCTGATCTGATTGCGCACCCGCATCACTTCTTCTTCAGTGATAGAGGTTATGGCCCTGTTTAACTCCTCCAAGATCACCGGTACCAATTCGGCAACATCTTCTTCACCGGTTGATGCTGAAATGCCAAAGGCACCACTGTCAGCAAAGGCCCAATGGAATGCATAAACCGAATAACAAAGCCCACGTTTTTCGCGCACTTCCTGAAATAGGCGCGAGCTCATACCACCCCCAAGAATGGAAGCAAGAATTTGAGCCGCATAAAATCCATTTGAATTATAGGGGCGTCCCTCAACTCCTAAAATAATCTGAGCCTGCTCGTGTTCTGAGACTTTTCGTTGGTCCCCGCCCACGTACTGGGCTTTGACGGGCGCTAAATCCCCTTCGGATTTCAGGGACGAAAACCGCTCCGACACCATATCAACCAATTGGGTATGGTCTACATTTCCCGCAGCGCTGACTACCATGCGGTTGCCCACATAATTGCGATCCATATAGGCCCGAATTTCATCGGCGCCAAAACCTTTTACTGATTCTACGGTGCCTAAAATGGGCAAGCCAATGGCCTGTTTGGGAAATACTGCTTTTTGAAACAGCTCAAACACCTGATCATTGGGGTCATCCAGAGACGCACCAATTTCCTGTTCAATGACGTGCTGTTCCCGAGCTAAATCCTTGGGATTAAAAACCGAGTTGCACAGAATATCGGATAAAATGTCGGTTGCCAGTGGCACATCTTCTTTTAGAACCCGTGCGAAATATCCCGTATGCTCAATCGAAGTTGCAGCATTTAGATCGCCCCCCACTTGTTCAATCTGGCCAACAATTTGTTGGGAGGTGCGCGTTGTAGTTCCCTTAAAGGCCATGTGCTCGAGCAAATGCGAAATACCATTTTCCTCCGGATGTTCCCATCTGGATCCGGCTTTTACCCAAACCCCCAGGGAGGCACTCTCCAAATGGGGCATATGATGGGTTAGAACGGTCATGCCGTTGTCTAGCTTTGTACTGTTTACGCTCACTCTTATTCTCCTTTGCACCTATTTGTTGGTGCGTGTACGGGTACTTATGAAATCCTGTAACATGCTCTGGTCGTTGGCCATGCGCTCAAAACGTTCCTTACGCTGATGCAGGTCAGATATAAACTCTGGTAGGGATGGGTAAATGCCGCTTGCGGACTTTACCGCATCGGGAAACTTGGCGGGATGGGCTGTTGCCAATGTAACCATGGGGCTTGAAGCAAGCTTGTTTTTCTGAGCCACGGCCAGACCCACTGCGGAATGGGGATCAAGCAAATATTGAGAATCTTTGTGGACAGATTTAATAGTGTGGGCTGTTGCTGCCTCATCTGTTGTACCAACATCAAAATTGGTTCTGATCTTTTCAAGCATATCCGGCGTTATTGTAAAACTGCCCGACTGCTTGAGTGAGTTCATCATTGAGTTGACCTGCGCGGCATCTCGTCCACAAGTCTCAAATAACAGTCGCTCAAAATTTGAGGAAATCTGAATATCCATGGAAGGGCTGATGGTCGCATTTACCCCATCAATCTCATATGTTCCCGTTTGTACTGCCCGGCGCAAAATATCGTTAGCATTAGTTGCAATCACGAGTTGGTCGATGGGCAGGCCCATTTTTTTGGCGGCAAATCCGGCAAAAATATCGCCAAAATTTCCAGTTGGGACAGTGAAACTAATCTTGCGATCTTGCGTCACTCCCAAGGCAATCGCTGCCGTGAAATAGTAAACAATCTGGGCAACGATACGTCCCCAATTTATGGAATTTACCCCAGACAATTGCACTGACTCACGAAACTCTTGATTTAAGAACAAGCTCTTAACTAAATCTTGGCAATCATCAAAAGAACCATCAATGGCAATATTGTGCACATTGGAATCTAGAATAGTCGTCATTTGGCGGCGTTGAACTTCTGATACGCGCCCATCGGGAAACAGAATAAATATATCGGTGTTCTCGCGGCCCCGAAATGCTTCAATAGCCGCAGAGCCGGTATCCCCAGAAGTGGCGCCAACAATCGTTGCCCGTTGCCCACGTTCCCCCAAGATATAATCCATAATACGGGCCAGCAATTGCATGGCCACGTCTTTGAAAGCAAGGGTTGGCCCATGGAAAAGTTCAAGGATAAAATGCCCAGGTTCGAGCTCAACAAGCGGGGCAATGCTTGGATGACGAAATCCGGAATAGGCTTCGTTGATCATTTGTTTTAGTTTTTTGTCCGGAATTTCTCCATCCACAAAGGGGGAAATTATTGCAAAGGCAATTTCCTGATAGGTTGAATTTGAGAGTTGACTGATTTGATCTGAGGAAATCTGAGGCCATGTTTTTGGGAGATATAGTCCCCCATCCGTTGCAAGACCGGCTAAAACTGCGTCACAAAAACCAAGATCAGGCGCCTGGCCACGGGTAGAAACATATTGCATTGAAAAAAGGTCCTAACTGAGATGGCGCGCACAGTAGTCAATGCGTGAGCCATGCGCAACAAAAACAAAGGTGATAAATCAGATTAGGGTCAGGCCCCTAGGCCGTTGACCTGTTTTTCGTATTATTGCGCCACCAAAAAAATAGTAGAATTGGCGTCAGCAATGCCAATGCAAACCATGTTATGATATATTCCAAATGACGGTTGGTGATGGTAAGCTTTGTTTCCCCCCCCTGGGGCAACGCACCAACACTTGATGCTGCGGCATCTAAATAAATGGGTGCAAAAGGGCCCATATCCTCATCCACGAATTGGCTTAAGCGCTCAATATTTCGCACCCATTCAATTCTATTTTGAAAATCTGTTCCCGGAGTGAAAGAATTTATTTTTTCTGAGACTCGCCCGATGCCAATAATTGTAACTTCCTCTACTGGCCCTACGCCTCCATCCTTAAACTGATCCGCCAAGCGCTGTGGTATAAAGCCGCGATTGACAAATATGGCGCCACCCTGAGCGAGCATGAGGGGTGCAACAACCCAGTATCCGGGTCCGGAATGGGGCCCGTTTGCGCCCACAAGGGCGGTAAATACCAAAACCGTCTTTGTATGATCAAAGATCCCGGTTACAGTTAGAGGGCGATAATTGTAAGTCTCAGGATCAAACCCACCCATTCGGCAAATGGCGGCAAGGAAATCGGATCATTGCCAATGCGCTCTTCTATAGCACCTAGCATTGCTTCTTTCTCAGCTAGTCGGTTTACCTGCCAATAGCCCAAAAATACAAATAGCATTGTCAAAGCGAACATAAACAATGCAAAGCCCCAAGCCTTGGAACCTGAACTTGCACCTTTAGGGTTTGAAGTATCGGATTGGTCCAGTTTATTCAATTTTTCCCTCACGGGCATCATGGCGATATTGCAGCGCAATCATAATACCTTTTGCGGGGCGCATCATGACGATGGCAAGAATTATGGTCAAAGGTATCCAAAGAGCAAAATGCACCAGAACTGATGGCTTGAACAAAGTATCAACAATCATAGCCAGCGTTACGACAATCAAGCCAACAATTGAAATGATAAAGATTGCGGGACCATCGCCACTGTCAGCAAACCCCAAATCAAGGCCACAGCTTTCACATTGTTTTGCTGGTTGCAAAAAACCCGAGAATAGAACGCCCTCAGCGCAACGCGGGCAACGCCCCTTAATTCCTGTTGAAAAAGGAGAATGCAGGGGCTGAGTTGGCTCTGTCATAGGATGTCCATAGGAATTTTATTTCAGGCGATATGCCCAAAATTGATTGGTAAAGGCGCGCCCCAATTTGAGGCGCGCCGTAATAATTTAGCCGTGGGAAATAGTTGCACCCATGGAACCCCAAATGTAAATTGAGGCAAACAAGAACAACCAGACCACATCCACAAAATGCCAGTACCAAGCAGCAAATTCAAAACCCAAATGTTGCTTGGAAGTGAACTGACCCTGCAACATGCGAACGAGGCAAACAAACAGGAATATGGTACCAATCAATACATGGAAACCATGAAAGCCCGTTGCCATGAAGAATGTGGCCCCATAGATGTTACCGGAAAAGGAAAAGCCGGCCGATGAATATTCAAGAACCTGAACAAAAGAGAATAAAGCACCAAGCAGAATTGTCAGGATCAGACCCCATTTTAACCCTTCGCGGTCATCTTCAAGCAAAGCATGGTGTGCCCATGTCACCGCGGTACCAGAAGCTAGCAATATCAAAGTGTTGAACAACGGTAAATGCCAAGGATCAAAAACTTCAATGCCTGTGGGGGGCCATTGGCCGCCCGTCGCGGCGACACGTGCGAATTGCTGAATGTCATCATTGCGGAAGAACCCATCGAAATAGGCCCAGAACCATGCAACAAAGAACATAATTTCTGAGACAATAAACAAGATCATACCATATCGGTGATGCAT
This sequence comes from Alphaproteobacteria bacterium, assembly GCA_024279675.1. Lineage (GTDB taxonomy): Bacteria > Pseudomonadota > Alphaproteobacteria > Rhizobiales > Devosiaceae > DROE01. Next base: position 1,113 of record JAJRRG010000154.1, on the reverse strand, counting down.
TTGCACAACCGGGGTGTGATCGCCTGTGTTGGCCTCTTTGATAACGTCGGCCCACCAGACAAAGGCGGTGTAAAGCACTGCTGCCAGACCTATCCAAAACACCCATGGGGTAACATCGCGCATCCACATAATTGCGCCAACGGCCATAATGAAAGCGCCAAGTGAAGCCAATGCTGGCCAAGGGCTGGGATCTACCAGATGGTAATCGTGATTATTTGCGTGGGCGGACATGCTTAGTTACTCCCCGTTTCTGAAGCATAAAATGTATAGGACAGAGTGATTTCTTTTACCGTATCCAATTCTTTAGCCTTATCCAGATCAGGATCAAGGAAAAATGTTACGGGCATTTCTACGCTTTCGCCGGCGGCCAAAGTCTGCTCGGTGAAGCAAAAGCATTCAATTTTGTTGAAATAAGCACCGGCAATAGAAGGGGCAACATTAAATGAGGCAGTGCCGGTTATCTCATGATCGGAATTATTGGTCGCCACATAGTTGATGGTTTGCACCATGCCTACATCGTTTGTCACTGAGGCTGCGGGTTTTACGCTCCAGTTGAGGCCCGGCGCAATGTTGGAATCAAATCTCACGGTCATTGCACGCTCGATAATGCCATTAACGTTACCCTCAGCGCGCTGAGTCGTGCCCGCATAACCGGTCACCTGACAAAAAAGCTGATAAAGGGGCACCGCCGCATAAGACAGGCCGATCATCCCCAAGACAACGCTGGCACAAATAATTGCAACACGCAGATTTCCAGAACCTTTAGGGGCTTGTTCAACGGGAAGTGTGGGATTAGCTGGCATGAACTATATCATCCGCGCAAATATTTCGGGGCCCATTTTTACGATCGTCAGAACATAAAATATAAGCACCAACCCGGCTAGACCAAGTCCAATGGCGATGGAGCGCTTGCGCTGACGCGCGATGCGCTCTTCATTATGTAAGACTTCGGGGGACTTAACTTCTTTTACCTGTTCAGTCATTGCACTAACCACCATTCATCATTCTGATTGCCAATGTTTCAAGCAATAATGCCAAAAATATTACAAACAAATAGGACAGAGAAAACGTAAATAATTTGCGCGCACGCAAACGCATGATTTTTTCGCGCGT
>JAJRRG010000153.1 GCA_024279675.1 Alphaproteobacteria bacterium | reverse complement strand
TGCGGAAAACCGCGATCTTGATGGGGCGGAAAAAGCAGCCGTGCTTTTGCTGGCCCTTGGCCCGGATTACGGCAAACCAATCTTTGAAGAGCTTGATGAAATCGAAATCCGTCAAGTGTCCCGCGCCATGTCGACCCTTGGACCAATAACTCAGGATATGCTTGATAAATTATTGGTTGGATTTGTAACCGACCTATCATCGAATGGGTCAATTTCAGGCAATTCAGAAACCACTGAACGACTATTGCTTTCCTTTTTACCGAACGACAGGGTTGATTCCATCATGGAAGAAATCCGCGGCCCCGCAGGGCGCAATATCTGGGAAAAACTATCCAACGTTCAAGAGGATATTCTGGCAACATATTTCAAAAATGAATATCCCCAGACCGTTGCCGTGATTATGTCAAAACTTAATCCCGATCATGCCTCAAGCGTCCTGGCCGTATTACCTGAAGAATTGGCTATGGATGTTGTTCAGCGCATGCTTTCCCTTGAGCCTGTGCAAAAAGAAATTTTAGAAAAAATCGAAAGCACCTTGCGCACAGAATTTATGAGCACTCTCTCCCATACCCAAAAACGCGATAGCCACGAATTAATGGCTGATGTATTTAACTCATTTGACCGACAGACTGAAACTCGATTTTTAACCGCCCTTGAGGAGTTAAACCGCGAGGCTGCAGACCGCATTAAAGAACTCATGTTCACTTTTGATGATCTGGTGAATTTAGATGCCACCGCCATTCAAGGTCTGTTGCAGGCCATGGACAAAAACGATCTCACCATGGCTCTAAAAGGAGCCAATGACACAGCAAAAGAATTGTTCTTCAACAATATGTCCGCCCGCGCCGCCAAGCTGGCCAAGGATGATATGGATGCAATGGGCCCCGTTCGCCTAAGCGATGTAGACGAAGCCCAAGGCCGCATGGTCAACGCCGCTAAAGATTTGGCCGCCAGGGGTGAAATCATCATATCCAAAGGTTCCAGCGATGTGGAGATGATAGGATGAGCGTAAGCGCTGCCACGCCACAAAAATTCGCCTTTGATTTAGATTTGGGACAAGCAAACCAAAAAACTACTGTCATGGGTGAATATGAACTCGCCCAACTCACAAAGCAGGCTGAAGCGCGTGGTTATGAAAAAGGTGTGCATGATGGCGAAAATACCGCCGCCAACAAAGCCGCGACAGTCCTGAGTAATGCCGCACAAAAATTGGCCAACAATACTGCAAAAATCGCAAAATCCTCCGATGATTTGCAAAGCCAAGCCTTGCAACATATTACAGAGTTAAGCGTGGTAGTTGGCAAAAAACTTGCCGCCAATCTAATCGCACGCGCCCCCTTAAGTGAAATAAAAGCACTCATATCTGAATGTTTGCATTCTTTAGGGAATGCACCTCACCTCGTTATCCGTTGCCACCCGGAATTGGCCGATGCCGTTGAAGAGCTTACAAAGTCTCAGATGCAAAGCAGCGGTTTTGCTGGACGTTTAGTTATCATGGGCGATCCCGACATTTTGTTGGGGGACGCCCGCATGGAATGGGTAGATGGGGGACTAATCCGCGATCTTTCCCAAATGTCCGAAGAGATTGATACCCGGGTTAAGGCCTTTATCAGCGCCAATTGTCGTCACCCCGAAAGCATGAACATTTCCCCAAACATCACAACTGGGTTTGGAACAATTCAGCCTGAAGTAGATTCACACGATAATAGCAACCCAATCGCCGCACATGGTGAAATCCAAAGCGATACCCAAAGCAAAATCGAGAACGATGATGAGTGAAAACGAAACCGGCGACCAAGGTTTTGACATCCCCGATGCCCCTAATGCAATACCAAGTCAAGACGAAATCCCACTACAAGAAATGGTTGCAGATGAAAAATCTGCCCCGGAGCCCCTTTCGGAAAAAATGGCTGAGGATCTCGAAGCAGTCTTTGATGTACCGGTCAGGGTTTCTGTGATCCTGGGTCGTTCCAAAGTACCCGTTTCTGATCTCCTTAAAATGGATGTTGGGACAGTTTTTGAACTTGATCGGCAGGTTGGGGAAGCCATTGAAATATACGTCAATGATCGCCTGATTGCGCGGGGTGAAATTGTGCTGGTTGAAAATAAATTAGGTGTCACGATGACAGAAATTATCAAGGCGGCTTAAGCGTTTTATCTCAAATAATTATAAGACCCAATGACGAGAATAAACGACTAGACCAAAAATACTTCAAGAGAATAAGAGGAAAAACCGATGCGATTGCTCATAGTAGGTGCCCTAGAAGGCCAATTAAGCCAAGCCACAAAGCTCGCGATGGATGGGGGCGCAAAAGTTGCCCATGCCCCAAGCGTAGACATTGCAATTGCAGCCCTGCGGGCAGGCAAAGGTGCCGACCTGTTGTTGGTCGACGTGGTGATGGAAATCCCACGCCTCATCAAAACCCTAAAAAATGAACATATTTGCGTGCCCGTTGTGGCATGTGGTGTTGAAACTAACGCCGCCGCCGCAGTCAACGCTATTCGCGCTGGTGCAAAAGAATATATCCCCCTGCCCCCCAATGCTGAACTCATCGCAGCTGTGATCGCCGCCGTGGCACGCGAAAGCTCTGAATTTTTATACCGTGACCCAGCAATGGCATCCTTGATTAAGCTGACAGACCAAATTGCACCGGCAACTGCCTCAGTTCTGATCACTGGAGAAAGCGGCACAGGTAAGGAAGTTTTAGCGAAATACCTGCACGCCCGCTCCAAGAGAGCCGGCAAACCTTTCATTTCAATCAATTGCGCCGCAATCCCAGAGGCCTTGCTAGAATCTGAACTTTTTGGCCATGAAAAGGGTGCATTTACTGGCGCAATTGCCCGCCGTATCGGCAAGTTTGAAGAGGCCAATGGTGGCACATTGCTTTTGGACGAAATTTCAGAAATGGATGTTCGCTTACAAGCCAAACTCCTACGCGCCATTCAAGAACGGCTGATCGACCGTGTTGGAGGAAACAAACCAGTTCCCGTCGATATTCGTATCCTCGCCACCTCTAATCGCGATTTGATTGAAGCGGTCAAGCTAGGCACGTTTCGCGAAGATTTATTGTTCCGCCTCAATGTGGTCAACTTGCAAATCCCCGCCCTACGTAATCGCCCCGGCGACATAATTGCCCTGTCCGAGTTCTTCGTGGAAAAATACGCAAAGGCCAACGGCATGCCTGCGCGTGAATTATCTGAGAGCGCCAAACAAGAACTGCTACGCGCCCCATGGCCCGGCAATGTGCGCGAATTGGAAAATACATTGCACCGCGCCGTGCTTCTTTCCTCCGGTGATATGATTGAACCTGAAGAAATCCGTATGCCTGATGGGTCAGGTTTGACAGATACCGCCAACGCCCATTCTTTGGCCAATCAGGCAGCCCAAACTGCACAAAATGTAACCCAAACATTGGTCGGCTCAACCGTGGCTGATGTGGAACGCACTCTCATCTTGGATACGCTAGATCATTGCTTTGGCAACAGAACCCACGCCTCCAACATTCTGGGCATTTCCATTCGCACCTTGCGCAACAAACTCAACCAATATTCTAACGAGGGCGAGACTATCCCAACCCCCCACGGACAGCGTCAAAGTGCAGCTTAATCCCATGATGCATGCAGTTCACACATCAAAAAAAGGCATCTAAATTTTGGCCGAAACGTCCAACACCGGTACGCCAAATCGCTCGGGCTTCAAATTTCCCAGCTTTAGCGATATAATCAACCTTCTCAAGCAGAGCGATATTGCTTTGGCGTCAGGGGTGATGGGGATCATTATTGTCCTCATTCTGCCCCTGCCCGCCTTCATGCTCGACATGTTGTTGGCCATATCTATTGTCTTTTCAGTATTGATTTTAATGACATCCCTGTTCATTAAAAAACCTCTGGAATTTTCGGTTTTTCCAACGGTGTTACTTATCGCGGCCATGTCACGTCTGGCACTCAACCTAGCCTCGACACGTCTTATTCTTTCCGAAGGTCACACCGGACCCGGCGCCGCTGGCAATGTTATTGAATCCTTTGGCAATTTCGTTATGCGCGGAAATTTCGTAATTGGTATCATCATATTTGCCATCCTGTTGATCGTGAACTTCATCGTTATCACCAAGGGTTCTGGCCGTATCGCCGAGGTCGCCGCCCGCTTTACCCTTGATGCCATGCCCGGCAAACAAATGGCCATTGATGCTGACTTGTCCGCAGGCCTCATCGAAGAAGCCGAAGCCAACCACCGCCGCAAGGAACTGGAAGATGAAAGTTCATTTTTTGGGGCCATGGACGGTGCCTCAAAATTTGTCCGTGGCGATGCTATTGCCGGACTACTCATCACCTTTATCAACGTCATTGGCGGCATCATCATTGGGGTTGGCCAGCAGGGCATGGATTTTGGCAGCGCGTCGGCCAATTACACATTGCTCACGGTGGGCGATGGCCTTGTATCCCAAATTCCCGCCTTGATTGTATCCACAGCCGCTGGTTTGCTGGTTTCAAAGGCCGGTCTTTCCGGTTCCGCCAACGAGGCTCTCGTCACCCAGTTCTCCCGCTACCCCCGCGCCCTTGGCATGTCAGCCATAATTATGGGCCTGATGGCGCTCATGCCCGGCATGCCAATCATTCCGTTCCTCGCCCTTGCCGGTGGCATTGGATATATGGCCTACCGTGCCGGTCAATCCAAAGAGGATCAAGAGATCACCGCCAAAGCCGAGAAAATTATTCAGGCCGAGGAAAAAGCTGCGCCCCCCGCTGAGGCCCCACTCTCCGATAGTCTCAAAATTGACGAACTCAAGCTTGAACTTGGCTATGGGTTACTGGCCATGGTCAAGGAGGACGCCAATGGTTCAGACAGGTTAACCGATCAAATAAAAGCCTTGCGTAAGCAACTTGCCCTTGACCTTGGTTTCCTGATGCCCCCCGTACGTATTCTGGATAATATTCAGCTACAACCCAATGATTATTGCATCAAAATCAAAGAAGTCGATGCGGGGACGGGTAGTGTTTACCCTAATCAGTTAATGGTGATGGATCCCAACGGCGCACAAATTACTCTACCCGGCACCCACACGACCGAGCCCACTTTTGGTCTGCCCGCCACATGGATTGAAATGGGATTGCGCGACGAGGCCGAAGTTAATGGCTATACCATTATTGACCCTTCAACCGTGATTTCTACCCACTTGACCGAGGTACTAAAAACCAACGTTTCCGAATTGCTCTCCTACGCCAACGTACAATTGTTATTGTCCAAACTTGGCCCAGATGAACAAAAACTGGTTGAGGATTTGGTGCCCCAGCAAATTTCGGTTTCAGCCATTCAACGCATTCTCCAAGCATTGCTGAACGAGCGCATTTCTATTCGCGATCTAGCAACAATTCTTGAGGGCATTGCAGAAGTCGCGGGGGCTGGCCTTACCCCCGCTGCCATGGCAGAACATGTGCGTTCACGCCTGTCCCGTCAACTTTGCGCCGCCAATTCTGCCCCCGATGGTACTTTGCCCTTACTAACAATGGGCCCACAATGGGAACGAGATTTCCATGAAGCCATGGTGGGGGAAGGTGACCAACGTCATTTGGCCATGGCCCCCTCAAAATTACAGGAATTCATCGGCGCGGTGCAACACGCCTTTGAAAGCGCCGCTCAAGCTGGTGAACTTCCGGTACTGATAACCTCGCCCTCAATCCGCCCCCATGTGCGCGCAATTATCGAGCGGGTCCGGCCCCAAACAGTGATCATGAGCCAGAACGAAGTGCACCCACGGGCAAGATTAAGAACTGTGGGCAGTGTATAGATTTGAGCTAACCTCCCCGATGTGCGCAGACACTCTGTGTTTCCTCTTCCCACTTTTTTGAGGGGAGGGCAAAACACAACAGGGGAGTATCTTCAATAAAAGGAAGCAAATTGGAAACATGAGAATCAACACAGACCGTTGTGTAATTAGCTCACTAACCCCCAATGACATTTCGGGGCTCGCCCAGCTTAACACCATTCCGGAGGTCCGAACTTATTTGGGCGGCCCCATTTCAACTGAAGATGCACAAAAGCGCCTAACCAATAATTTGACCAACCCCAATCACCAAGCCTTTGTCCCGCGACTAAAATCCAACAAACATAAAATCGGTCTCATCACGCTGTTCCCTTGGCAAAACACCAACAATGTAGAAATATCTTACTTGTTTTTTCCAAGTTATTGGAACAATGGCTACGCCCGTGAAACAATTGCAGCAGTCATAACCCACGCCTTCAACACACAAAAAATCTCCCATGTCTTTGCTGAAACTCAATCAATCAATTTTGCCTCCATAAAGTTGTTAGAGCATTTAGGCATGACACTTTCAGAAAAACTGATGCGCTTTAATGCTGAGCAAAGCATTTATTCCATTAACAATCCCAACTTGATCTGATCGACTCTGCCAAATGAAAACCCTGACCGTCCGCCGCCATACCCAGCGTTCAAAACCCAGTCAAAACCTGTCCCAGCAAGGCATCGACCTCGCAAGATTCACAGTGCCCCGCATTGAGCATTTTGACCTTGTCGCAGCCGCTAACATTCCACGCGCTATACAAACTGCCATCGCGTTTGGCCACGAGGTTACTCATATCGACGATGCTTTAGGGCACCTGCCCCGTGAAATCTTTGATAAATGTGCATGGCCAAAAGGGTTCGCGCAGATGTCAGCCGCTCTAACAAGTTACAAAAATGTCGCCTACTTCGCCCAGAATCAAGCCAACCTCTGGAAAAGTATCGTTGAGCAAACACCACCATCGGGCAATGCGCTCATCATCAGCAATGGCGCAATAATCGAACTTGGCATACTCGCCAGTTTGCCCAATGCAAATCACACAGAATGGGGCGCCGCCATCGGCTATTGCGAAGGCATCCGACTAACTTTTGACGGAAATACCACCACGGGGACAATCCTGCGCTTACCAAACAGGTATCATCAGATAGAAAACTAAGTCAAAGCCGTTCCGCCCCCAACAACGCCTTGGCCTCCACGCCCGGCCAATCATCCTTTTATCGAGCATTCAACTTTGAACTGAACAACAAATATTTTTCCTGAGAAAAATAGCTCTCGAATGGGTACAATATCATTGTATTCAGGACAAAATCCCGTTCACGAAAACATCGATGTTTGCCTCACACCATTTTTTCTTGTATTCAGGATCGCCCAATAAATCGGTTCCATAATTTCTTTTTATCCAAGGTGCCAGCTGAACTTGACTATAAATCCGATCCAGCAAGAACCCCATAACCATGTCTGTGTGGAGTTCTTCTCGCACGTATCCCATTTTTTTTGCCTGGTTGAGGAACTGTGTGAAGCGTGACATGAATTCCGGTAACGCCTTTGGGTCCGCTTGTTCTCGAATGACCACAAGAAGTACAGATCTATGCTCAATATAGGCGTCCAGTGTCGCCTCAAACAACATTTCGATTCTTGACAGAAAATCATCCTTAGACCGCAGTGGCTTATCGAGGAGCCGTATCGGGACTAAAAATACACCAGAACTAAATTGCTCTACAATCGCGTCGAGCAATCCAGCTTTGCTGCCAAAGTAATGATGGACCATATTCAAGCTCGTGTTGGCATGCTCGCAAACCTTACGAACAGACGTCCCGTTAAATCCCTTCTCAGCAAAAAGAAAAGCCCCTGAAGTCAGGAGTCTTTCCCGTGTTGGTATTTCATCCGGTTTTTTCATTGGCTTTGAATATCTTATTTCAGGAACGCCAAGCTAGCCATGTATCATGACATCGATAACGTCAAGCCATCCCTATGCCAACACTCAGTTTGAGACGCCAGCACTGCAGCAAATTTTGCCGCTTGTTCACTTGAGAGTGAATTCTGGAACGCGATAAATTTCTCTTTGGATTCCCATGCCTGAAGAACGACAATTTTGTCACTGTCATGGGCATCGATTGTATATGCCATTTCTTGCATCCCGTTTGGCTTTTCTGACATGCCCTTCTTCAAGATCATGAGCATTGTATCATTGTTGTTGGCGCTACAGACAAGTATTTGTGTTCGGTAAATCATCCTACGTTTCCTTATTGGTCTAGATTGAATCCGCCTGCTCTCTTCGTGGCGGCAATGTATCGTTTAATACATTACATGTAACAAGTGATACATATGTTAGCAAGCCAAATTTTGTACTGCGAGACGAGTGGCTCAAGAATATTTTGTTGTCTGCGTTGAATGCGATGACGCACGCCTCACTCGAATAGATTTAACCGTTGAAAAAAGCATGGTTTTTGAACACAGTTGGCACAGGAAAAACCTGAGGGTTTTTTGCAACTTGCAGCGTTCGGCGCTTTGCCCAATGCATCAACAACAACAAACCCCCTTGCCCAAATTGCCCCCGCCCCATAAAACTACCCCAAGCAAAAAGGGGCCAACATCACCATGACCACAACCGGCGTAATTTTAGGGCGTTTTATGCCCCCCCATGAGGGCCATGTGGCGCTTATCCGTACCGCATCCTATCTCGTCGATCGGCTCACCATCATTCTTTCCACTTCAGATAATGACCCTATCTCACCGGCAGTACGCAAGGAATGGATGCAAGAGCTGTTCCCCAAGGCCAATGTTATCGTTTGTAATAATGGGGCAGAACAATTACCCACCAATAACCCAGATTGGGCCCGGCTCATCCGTGGATTTCACCCCGAACCCATTGACCGTGTCATCGGGTCTGAAGACTATTTTGTGAATTTGGCCAAGGCCCTGAACGCCCAGCATTTTATTCTTGATCCCATGTGGATGGCGTATCCCGCAAACTCCATCGAAATACGTGAAGAACCCTTCGAGCATTGGCACTCAATCCCCGATATTGTGCGCCCCCATTTTCAGAAACGCCTGACGTTGGTCGGCCCCGAAAGTACCGGAAAGTCCTACATGGCAGATTTTCTGGCCAAAAAATTTGGCGGCCCCTACGTGCCGGAATATGGTCGGCCTTACGAAAAGTTTCGTGAACCTGGCGATTACCGCGCCGAAGAACTTCATTTCATTGTTGATGGTCACGTGGCCCACAGAAAAACCCTATCGTTGAAAGCGGGGCCAATCCTGTTTGAAGATACTGACCCTTTGCTCACCGCCGTTTGGGCAGAAATGTTACTGGGCCATTCCCTCACTGACCTTGAGGCACGCATTGAATTGCCCGACCATTATTTATTGCTCGATGCCAACGTTCCGTGGGAAGAAGACCCATTGAGATATTACGGTAAACAGGATCAACGAAATCTGTTCTTTGATAAAATCAAAGCCAAATTGGACCAGTTCAACGCCAGTTACACCCTCATTTCAGGGGACTGGCAACAGCGTGAACATCAAGCTGTCGCCGTCGTAACTAAAATGATGTCAAATGCAAAACTAAAACCTAGCCCGTAGCATTTTCTAACCGGCGCTCAACAAAATCGGCACAACCGCGACAGCTATTACCGCCGCTACAATTATCAGATACAGCCACATCTTACTCGAATTAGACCCGGTGGATGTGACCCGCACATCACAATCAGGCACCACATAAACACTGTAAAATGTATCCCACATACCCTTTTCCACCAAATTGGATTTAAGAAACTTTTGTGTAATACTTGGCTTCGGGAAAAGCCAATTTGATCCATTAATTTCAACAATCCCGGACAGTTCTTCACCGGCATTCACGGGTTCAGCCTCAAATTGATATGTCGTTTGCAGTGAATTGCTGAACTTGTGAATTACCCGCACACGATCTCCAGCTTTAACATTAATCGTTTTCATTGGCCCCACCCCATTTCTTTTGGTAAAGCTTGGCAACAAGCAATTATAAAGTCAAACTCCTACACTCCTCCCCCATTGCCAACGAAGCGCGGCAATCCAGGAATCATAATATGAAACCCTTCCTAATCCTGCAACTTCGCCCCGAAACTGAGGCCGCAGACAGTGAATTTGCTGCCCTTCTTAAACAGAGCTACTTAAGCCCTGATGAGGTTCATCGCATACGGCTCGATCAAAACCCAAATATTTCACACCTGAATTTGCACGATTATTCCGGCACCCTCGTTGGCGGAGGCCCGGGATGTGTTTCGGACCCGGACGAAACCAAAGACCCAATTGAAAAAGCCATTGAAGATGCCGTTATGGGCCTGATGCCTCAAATCACGTCGCAGGACTTGCCCTATCTGGGGTGTTGCTATGGCATTGGAATCCTGGCCCATCATCTGGGTGACTATGTATCAAAAGCGCCATTTGGCGAACCGGTGGGCGCCGTCGATTGCACCCTTACCGACGCAGGAAAAGCCGACCCTGTTCTCGCCGGTATTACACAAAATTTCCGGGCCTTCGTCGGTCATAAGGAAGCTGTGCAGGACCTGCCCCCCGGTTGCACCCATCTCGTTAGCTCATCCCCCTGCCCCTTCCAGATGATCCGCTATAAACAGAACGTCTACGCCACCCAATTCCACCCCGAAGCTGACTCGGCAGAGTTTGAATTAAGGATAAATATTTACCGTAATAAAGGGTACTTCCCCCCTAAAGATGCAGCGCGCCTTACCAAAATGGTGCGGGATGAAAATATAGATATGCCGGAAAAAGTATTGCGAAATTTCGTCGCGAAGTACCGGCAAAACTAGCTAGCTTCCTTCATCTCCCCTCTTTCGGGACGCGGGGATAGGGCAAAGGAGGAAAAGATGAAAACTTTAGTCGTAGGTGGAACCGGTTTTTTAGGTGGGGCAATTGTTGATGCGGCCTTGGCGGCGGGCCATGATGTAACCATCCTCTCCCGTGGCCAAACAAAACGAACTCAGCCCTCAAATGTAAAAATCCTCGCTGCCAATCGCTACAGCTCACTTGACGTTCTCAAAAACCAAAACTTCGATTATGTTTTTGACACCTGCGCCTTCACCCCTGACGGCGTGCAAAACCTGCTTAATGCCGTTGGCCGCAAAATCAAACGTTACATTATGATTTCCTCCATCTCGGCCTATTCTGATTTTTCCAAACCACAGCTAACCGAGCGCGAACCAGCACCAACCGCTGTTGATGCGGACTATGTGGTCGCACAAAAGTGTATCCAAGCGGGCAATGTTGACGCCGTTGCACTTGGCGCATCCTATGGCCGCTTAAAACGGGCCTGCGAAATTAAAGCCACAGATATGCTGGCCCAAAAATCCATCAGTTTACGGGTCGGGTTGCTTGTCGGCGCAGGCGATTACACCGACCGATTAACATGGTGGGTGCGGCGCTTTGACCAGGGGGGAGATATACTCGCCCCCTTACCAAAAAATCAAACAATTCAAATAGTTGACGTTCGCGATGTCGCCGGATTTGCACTGCATAGTGCAAGCCAACAGTTAAGTGGCATCTACAATATTACCAGCCAGCCTATTGATCTGGAAAATTTTCTAACCTCCACCATCAACATCATTGGATCCGGCGCTAAGCTAAAATGGGTCGATCAAGAAACCATTCAAAAAGCTGACATTCAATATTGGTCAGAACTGCCCATTATCGCGCCGACCGCGGCAAATTTCCGCCACTTCCTCAATATCAATACTAGCAAAGCCATGAAAGCAGGCCTGAAAATTCGCCCCCTTGAGGACACTATAAAACCCTTATTGGAATGGGATAGAACACGACGAAACACACCCTTGAAATGTGGTTTACCCAAAGAAAAAGAACAATTAGCGCTTAAACTTACGGCGAAAAATCGCCCTTAAGGTCGCGCCAATTCCCAAACACCACCAATTCCATCGCCAGTTATATCACCAACATTCTGGTCTCCGGCAAACCGGTAAAGTGGCCGACCCTTAAACGCGATTTGCATGTTACCATCCTCGCGTTCAAACAGGCTGTAATTCTCACCTAATTGCGCACCAAAATCCAACAACGCCGGGGGCCAATTCACAGCACAATCCCCATAGCAATTGGAGGTGTTCGCTGCATCATTGGCATAAAAATATAGGGAAAAATGCGTCTGGTTCATCATATAAACCTGTCCGCGAAATTCGCGGGAATGCACAAGGGCATTGCCATGTTCATCAGCTAAAACAGCACTCGGGAAAAGCGAAAGGGCGCCAAGCGCCAATGTACCAACAACAAAACCTAACTTAATCATTTTAGCAAACATGGGTATCTTTCAGCGACAAACTCAAACGCACCACAATGACACGCTTACATTTACAGCTCAAAAAAGCACTATTGTCATTCACTTGCAAAAAACAATTCTGTGAGGTCGGTATCCAATATTTTCGTGTCCCCCAAGTCGCGAACGCAAATGCGCAATAGTCATGGGAGCCACCTCGACAGATAAAAAGTTCAAAATCCGCGGTGCGAACCTATGAAGAGGTCAATAACAAAATTGCCAAAAGAAATTTACGAACAAACATAATCATCCTGCCCAGTTACTGATTTCCGGTCACAATAATACGATTTTACCTTAAATACTCACCCCTGAAGCACTTCCCGTCGTGCCAGTGCACAAAGCAATAGAGCTTTATAATCTCTACCCTAAGACCAAAATAACTCGGCCCCAAACTGGTCAAAACTACGCAAGGCATCCGCCGCATACATCAGTGAGGGGCCACCACCCAGATAAAGGTTCATGGCCAACACCTCCGCCAGTTCTTCACGGGAGGCCCCCAACTTTACCAACGCCTTGGTATGGAAGCCAATGCACGCATCACATTTCACGGCCACTGAAATTGCAACTGCAACCAGTTCCTTTTGTTTTTTTGACATCAAACCTTCCTGAGTTGCAGCACCCGCAAGGGCCGAAAATCCCGCCGTTGCATCGGGAATAAGTTTGCGCAACTGATGCGTATATTGGTTGATGTCTGCGGTAATTTTTTTGTAATCTTTGGTCATAAAAAGTCTTTCCCAAATTATATTAGCAATTCCTAATATATAGAAAGGGCTTTCACCCTTTACAAGAAAAGAATCAAATTTCATCTGGGGATTTCCCCTTCCTGAGGGAAGGCAGGATCAAGTCATGTGTCACTATGGCAAAGGCCTCCGCCAGCTGACATCAGCCTGCTAACAATATAGCTTGATCAGCTTCACCAGCAGCCCATCATTACCCAACCGGTTCAGATGGTCCAGCACACCTTAAGCATTCCACCCGTCTACCCATGCCCGTTCCGCGCAATCCGAAACCCCACATCATCAATTTTATATGTGGGGTGCGAGCGTCGTCGATTGGTTGCTAAACATCCCCGTTCAGGGTCATTCCATCCCCCGCCACGAAACACCCGATAGGTGCCATAAACCTCGACGTCATAAAGATCAAAACACCATTCCCAGACATTGCCCAGCATGTCGTAAAGCCCAAAATCGTTGGGAACCTTTTGCCCCACTGGATGGGTTTGTCCCCCTGAGTTTTCCTTGTACCAGGCAACGCTATCAATTTCACCATACCGTGGCACGGATCCACCAGCCAAAGCCGCAAACTGCCACTCCGCATCGCTTGGCAAACGAAAGCCATCGGCATTCTCATTAACACTTACATCATCAGGGTTTTCGCCAACTCGATAATAGACCTCAAATCCTTCCTGCATGGAAAACTGATTGCAAAACGCAATCGCTTCATACCAGGAAACATTCTCAACAGGCCGCGCATTATCTACAAAACCAGATGGGTTTTCTCCGGTAACTGCCAGATATAATTCCTGCGTCACCGGCTTCGGTGAAAGCCGAAACGGAGCAATTTCAACCTGCCATTGCCGTTTGGCTCTATCGTCACGCAACGCGACACGCCCTCCGGGAATATCAACCAGACTATTTTTA
>JAJRRG010000152.1 GCA_024279675.1 Alphaproteobacteria bacterium | reverse complement strand
TTGCGCGAGGAAATAACCATCACCGCGGAACCAACCACCATCAAGGCAAATAAATAAAAGAAGAAAATGGGTAATGTCATATCTGTTCCCCTAGCGATAGGGCGCGTCGATTGAGATATTGCGTGCTAGTTCACGCTCCCATCGGTCGCCATTGGCCAAGAGTTTTTCCTTATCGAAATAAAGCTCTTCGCGGGTTTCAGTTGCAAATTCAAAATTGGGGCCTTCAACGATAGCCTCCACAGGGCATGCCTCCTGGCAAAAACCACAATAGATGCATTTCACCATGTCAATATCGTATCGAACGGTGCGCCGTGTGCCATCATTCTGGCGCGGGCCTGCTTCAATCGTAATGGCTTGGGCGGGACAAATTGCTTCGCACAGTTTGCAAGCAATGCACCGTTCTTCACCATTGGGATAGCGACGCAAGGCATGCTCACCGCGAAAACGGGGGGAAACAGGGCCTTTTTCAAACGGATAATTAATAGTGGCCTTGGGCGCAAAGAAATAGCGCAAAGACAACAGGAATGCACTCACAAACTCTTTAAGTAAAAGCGAATTCAGGAATTGAAGTGTGCGTTTCATTACTCTGCTCCAAACAAACGAGTTGCGGCGAAAGCGGACACAGCAATGATCAACAAAGGCTGGACATAACTGATAAAAAACTTGGCCCTTGTGAATTTTTTAACAATTTCTGGCTTTTCTGCACTGTCTGCGCGCTCTTCATCATCAGAAATCTTTCGTAGAATTCTTTCCGCCGTCAGCAGATTCAAAGCCATTGCCACGGCAACACCAAACCCTGCACCGATAAATGCAAACCACATGACATTCATTACACCGCCCCCCCGTGCCCGCCCCAGCCGGTCAATTGTAATGTGAAGGCAACGACAAAAATCATGACGATGGAGATGGGCAAAAATACCTTCCAACCCAGACGCATTAATTGGTCATAGCGATAGCGTGGGACAAATACTTTGACGATTGAGAACATAAAGAACACGGCGCCGGCCTTGAGCGTAAACCAAACAACCCCAGGCACCATAGTAAATGGCGCAATATCTAGGGGTGCATCCCAGCCCCCCATAAACAGGATTGTGGTCATGGAGCACATCAACATGATGGCCATGTATTCCCCAAGGGCAAACATCATATAAAGGATAGAACCATATTCAACCATATAGCCAGCAACCAGTTCACTTTCCGCCTCGGGCAGATCAAACGGGGGCCGGTTTGTTTCAGCCAAGGCCGAGATAAAGAAAATCACAAACATGGGGAACAATGGAATCCAGAACCAATTCAAAAAGTTCATCCATGGCACGCCAAGCATGTGAGCCAAGCCCATTTCCTGCTGAGCCACCACAATATCGGAAAGGTTAAGTGAGCCTACACAAAGCAGAACCGTCACGATTACAAAGCCAATGGAGACCTCATAGGACACCATTTGCGCCGCAGAACGAAGCGCCCCAAGGAATGGATATTTGGAGTTAGACGCCCAACCGCCCATGATCACGCCATATACGCTGAGCGATGAGATTGCCATAATATACAGCACACCAACATTGATGTCTGCCAATGCCCAGCCGGCGTCGACCGGAATGACGACCCATGCGGAAAGCCCAAGCAAAACGAAAATAAATGGTGCCAGAATAAAGGTTACCTTGTCAGCGCCGGCTGGAATAACCGGTTCTTTGAAGGCAAATTTCAACAAATCGGCAAAACTTTGCAGCAGGCCAAAGGCCCCCACAACGTTGGGGCCACGCCGCATATGCACGGCGGCCCATATCTTGCGATCGGCCAACAAAACATAAGCGGTGATTACCAGTAGCAAAATCAGCATCAGCAGAGCTTTCCACACGATGCCAACCATCACGCCCCAGCCCAAAATCGGAACGCCAACCAAATAATCAAGGGCCATCAAAATCCAATCAATCATCGGTTTTACTCCGCCGCCTTGAGTTCACCAGAGGCCAGAGAGGCGCATTGCCCCATCACAGCTGAGGCCCGACAAATCGGGTTGGTGAGATAAAAGTCATTTATGGGGGATGAAAAGTTCACGTTACGCGCACGTTTCACCGGTTTTGCTAACTTGCTTAACGCCTCAACGTTTCCATGCTCAACAACATCCAATTGTGCCAGATGCGGGTGCTCAGCATAAAGCGCCGCGCGCAGTTCGGAAAGAGAATCAAACGGAAGTGTTTTCTTAAGATGTGCCGACAAGGCTCTGATAATAGACCAGTCTTCCTTAGCGTCGCCCGGTGGGAACACGGCACGCGTCGTCATTTGCACCCGGCCTTCGGTATTAACATAGGTCGCAGACTTTTCCGTATAGGTCGCTGCGGGCAGGATCACATCTGCCCGGTGCGCCCCGGCATCCCCGTGGGTGCCAATATAAACGCTGAAAGCATTGCCCAGGGCGCTCATATCATATTCATCCGCGCCAAGCAGGAACATCATTTCAATATCGCCAGAGGCACAAAGGCCAATCTGATCCGCTGAACAAACGCCACCCTTTTGAGGGACAAAGCCGATATCCAAGCCGCCCACACGTGCCGCAGCATTGTGGAGAACACCAAAGCCGTTCCAGTCAGCGCTCAACGCGCCATATTCCTTGGCAATCTGGGTGGCCAATGCCAAAATATCACGCCCAGCATCTTTTCCAGCTTTGCTCTGCGAAAGTGCGCCCTCACCCACAAGGATAATCGGGCGTTTGGCTTTTTTGAATTTTTTAGCGAACTTTGAAGAACCATCAGCAATCGCTTGCAGGGCGGCGAAATCATCACCCCAATAATCATAATCATAGGACAGATCCGCATTGTCACCGATCACACCGATGGCCATGCCATTGGCGCGCCAGCTTTTGCGAATGCGCGCATTAAGCAGCGAGGCTTCCCTGCGCGGGTTGGAACCAATGATTAAAACCGCATCCGCGTTCTCAATCCCGGCAATTCCTGGATTAAAGATATAGGCGGCGCGATCCGCCCCCGGATCAATTGCAGACATCGCCGGGCGACAATCCATGTGGCCAGAGCCAAGGGAAGCAATCAATTGCTTGAGGGCAAACATTTCTTCAACGCCAGCCAGATCACCGGCAATCGCGCCAATCTTGTTACCAGCTTTTTTAGCGGCGCGGGCAACAGCCTTGAACGCCTCATCCCAGCTTGAAGCAACCAATTTGCCGTTTTTGCGGACATAGGGTGTGTCGATCCGTTGGGATTTCAATCCATCCCAGATGAAACGGGTTTTATCGGAAATCCACTCTTCGTTGATGTCCTCATTCAAACGCGGCACCATGCGCATAACTTCGTTTCCACGGGCATCCACACGAATGGCTGAACCAACGGCATCCATCACATCAATGCTCTGGGTTTTGTTCAATTCCCATGGACGGGCAGCAAACGCATAGGGGCGCGACGTCAAAGCACCAACCGGACACAGGTCAATCACATTGCCCTGCAATTCGCTGGTCATGGCTTTTTCAAGATATGTGGTGATTTCGGCGTCCTCGCCGCGACCCACAAGGCCAAGCTCTGAAATACCCGCCACTTCCGTGGTAAACCGCACACACCGCGTACAGTGAATGCACCGGGTCATAATTGTTTTGACCAATGGGCCGATATATTTATTTTCGACGGCACGTTTATTCTCCGCATAGCGGGAATTATCAATGCCATAGGCCATGGCCTGATCCTGCAAATCACACTCACCGCCCTGATCGCAAATTGGGCAATCAAGGGGGTGGTTGATCAACAAAAATTCCATCACCCCTTCGCGGGCCTTTTTGACCATCGGGGTGTTGGTGAACATTTCTGGCGGTTCGCCATTAGGACCGGGGCGCGAGTCTTTGACCCCAAGTGCGCAAGATGCTTGGGGCTTGGGTGGGCCACCCTTCACTTCGACCAGACACATGCGGCAATTGCCCGCCACAGACAAACGCTCATGGTAACAAAAACGAGGGATTTCTGCACCCGCCGCTTCCGCCGCCTGCATCAGTGTATAATGGTCGGGAACTTCAATCAGTTCGCCATCAACTTTGATTTGTGCCATCTTGCTCAAACCGCCCTATTCTGCCGCGACCGAAGGCACAGCACCCTCGGAATCGGAATTGTAAGAATATTCGTCAATCCGGGCTTCAATCACCGGACGGAAATTTTTAATTAACCCCTGAATGGGCCAAGCCGCTGCATCCCCAAGCGCGCAAATCGTATGCCCCTCGATCTGTTTGGTAACTTCGAGCAACATATCAATTTCACGCTTTTGCGCACGGCCCTCGACCATGCGTTCCATAACCCGCATCATCCAGCCGGTACCCTCACGGCACGGCGTACACTGCCCACAGGACTCATGCTTGTAAAACGCAGAGAGACGCCAGATTGCTTTGATAATATCGGTGGAATTGTCCATCACAATCACCGCCGCAGTGCCAAGGGATGATCCAACTTCCTTCAACCCGTCAAAATCCATGACCGCATCGGGCATTAATTCGCCGCGTACACACGGAACGGAAGAACCGCCGGGAATAACTGCCAACAGATTGTCCCAGCCACCCTGAATGCCGCCGCAATGCTTTTCAATCAACTCACGGAAGGTAATGCCCATTTCCTCTTCAAAGGTCGCGGGTGCGTTCACATGGCCCGAAACACAAAATAATTTCGTTCCGGTATTTCCTTCGCGACCAAGGCCGGAAAACCAGCTGGCACCACGGCGTAAAATTTCAGGCACAACAGCTATGGATTCCACATTGTTGACCGTTGTAGGATTGCCATAAACGCCCATACCAGCGGGAAAAGGCGGTTTGAGGCGAGGTTGACCCTTTTTGCCTTCAAGACTTTCCATCAGCGCAGTTTCTTCACCACAAATATAGGCACCCGCCCCGTGGTGAACGATAATATCCAAGTCCCAGCCATGAATATTGTTCTTGCCGATGAGGCTTGCCTCATAGGCTTCTTCGACTGCGCGTTCAAAAGCGAAACGTTCCTGGATAAATTCGCCGCGAATATAGACAAAAGCCAAATGGGCATCCATACCGCGCGCGGCCAACATGCACCCTTCAACCAGATGATGGGGGTCATGGCGTAAAATTTCGCGGTCTTTACATGTGCCCGGCTCGGATTCATCGGCGTTGACCAACAGATAATGGGGCCGCCCATCGCTGACCTTGGGCATAAATGACCATTTAAGCCCGGTGGGAAACCCTGCCCCGCCACGGCCACGCAAGTTTGATGCTTTGACTTCGTTGGTAATCCAATCGCGGCCCTGATCGACAAAGCCCTTTGTGCCATCCCATGCACCCCGGGACATGGCCCCTTTAAGGCCGACATCCCCCTGCCCGTAGAGGTTGGTAAATATGCGATCTTTATCATGTAACATATTTCAGCTCCCCTATTTCGCTTTCTTAGCGCTAGATGTTTTTGCACTTGGTGTTTTGACACTTGGTGTTTTGACACTTGGTGTTTTGACACTGGCTTTTTTGCCAAAGATACGAAAATATTCATCCTCGCCTTTAGCTAATGCTTTTGCCTGTTTTACCCATTGATCGCGATCAATACGGCCCTTAAAACTCAATGCATCATCAAGTGCGGTGATGTCTTTTTTGACAAATTTGGCCACCTGCACAAATTGGGTCACCCCAAAAGCGTTAAGTTTTTTCTCAAGAACTGGTCCTACGCCATTGATCATTTTAAGATCATCGGCCTTGCCAGCGGGTTTGGCGAACAGCGCGCCCTTAGCAATTTTGGCGGGTGTCTTGATCGCCGGAGACATGGTCGCGGATGACTTGGTCGCGGATGACTTAGTCACTGACTTTGCCGCAGGCTTTGCAACTGCTTTGGTTGTTTTGACGGTGGGCTTTTTGGTAGTGGCTGGTTTACTCGCGGTGGACTTTTTGACTGGGGCTTTCTTCGTTACAGTTTTTTGAGCAATGGCAGGGCTTTTAGCTGCGCCATGCTTGCCAAGTACGCGAGGTGGCACTTCCAACAATGTGGTTTGCCCGGTGATCGGCGCGGAGAAAACCCGACCATTTTGTGGCCCCGGCTTGATCGTATCGCCCTTACCGGCCTCAAACGCGTCAATGATCTCTTCCAGACGCTCCTCAGTCAAATCCTCATAAACCTCATGCCCGATAGCGACCATCGGCGCATTCACACACGCGCCCATGCACTCTACTTCTTCCCAGCTCAGGGTGCCCTCAGCATTGGTTTGATGGGCGGCGGCGTTGATTTTATTTTGGCAAACCTTGCGCAAACCTTCAGCCCCACGCAACATGCAAGGGGTGGTGCCACACACTTGAATATGCGCCTCAGTCCCCACGGGTTTTAGCTGAAACTGCGTGTAGAATGTCGCGACTTCCAACACCCGGATATAGGGCATCTTGAGCATATCAGCGATTTTTTCAATTGCCGCACGGGAAATCCATTGATCCTGATCCTGCACCCGCATCAAGAGCGGAATGACAGCGGATTGCTGACGCCCTTTGGGGTAAAGCGCGATACGCTTTTTAGCCCAGGCGGTATTTTCCTTACTAAAGGCGAATGATTTGGGTTGGACGGCATCTTGTGCCAAACGACGGACGGACATTAGCGATCAATCTCCCCGAATACAACATCCAGCGACCCCAGCACCGCCGCAACGTCAGCCAATTGGTGACCACGACACAGGAAGTCTAGGGCAGATAAGTGAGCAAAGCTTGGCGCTTTGACTTTACAACGATAGGGTTTGTTGGAACCATCAGAAATCAAATAGACGCCAAACTCACCTTTGGGTGCTTCCACGGCGGCGTAAATTTCGCCCTCGGGTACTTTGTACCCTTCCGTGTATAGCTTGAAGTGGTGGATTAGCCCTTCCATGGACCGTTTCATTTCCTGGCGATTTGGCGGTACAATCTTGCCATCAGTTGAGGAAACAGGCCCCTTTCCTTCCGGCTCATTCAGTTTTTTGACGCATTGGCGCATGATATGGGTGGCCTGACGCATTTCTTCCATCCGAATAAGATAACGATCATAATTGTCGCCGTTCTTGCCGATTGGAATATCAAATTCCATTTCTTCATAGCATTCATAGGGCTGGCTCTTCCGCAAATCCCAGGCGGCTCCCGAGCCCCGCACCATGACGCCGGAAAATCCCCATTCCCAAGCTTGCTCTAGGGTTACGACCCCGATATCAACATTGCGCTGTTTGAAAATGCGGTTTCCGGTCAGTAAATTCTCAATGTCATCACAAACCTTGAGGAACGGGTCGCAAAAAGCGTCAATATCGTCAATAAGCGCCTGGGGTAAATCTTGATGAACACCACCGGGGCGAATATAGGCTGCGTGCATCCGCGAACCAGAGGCGCGCTCATAAAATACCATGAGTTTTTCGCGCTCTTCAAAACCCCAAACAGGTGGCGTTAGCGCACCAACGTCAAGGGCCTGCGTGGTAATATTGAGCATATGGGAGAGAATGCGGCCAATTTCGCAATACAACACCCGGATCAATTGCCCACGACGAGGCACCGTAATGTCCAACATGCGCTCGACGGCCAAGGCAAATCCATGCTCCTGATTCATCGGCGCCACATAATCAAGCCGGTCAAAATAGGGCACAGCCTGCAAATAGGTTTTAGTCTCAATCAGCTTTTCTGTACCGCGATGCAACAGGCCCACATGGGGGTCAGCGCGCTCAACAATTTCGCCGTCAAGCTCCAGCACAAGGCGTAAAACACCATGGGCCGCGGGGTGTTGCGGGCCAAAATTGATGGTAAAGTTACGTGTTTCAACTTCAGACATTGTTAGCAGCTCCATCATTTGAGGGAGCAAATGCTGCAAAAACTTCAGCGCGGGTCATATTTTTTGTCTCGTTTGAAAAACTATAATGGGCAGGTTTGGTGTCAGTGAAATATTGCGTAACCATTTCAAAATCGTCCGAATTGTCAAACACCCCCACCGATATCCCGTATTCTCCGGTCTTTTTGAATTTGTAAAACAAAGGCGTGCCACAATTCTTGCAAAAATGACGTTCAGCCCAATCTGAGGAACTATAAATGCCAATTTGCCTATCATCTTCAATTTTAACCGTCGGTCCACAATGCAGAGAGAGATACGCCGTTCCACCACTCACCTTTGTGCACATATCACAATGGCAGGCGGTGTAGTTATGGGTTTCAGGAAATGCGGTAAAACGCACAGCGCCACAAAGACACCCTCCACTCAATTTATTTGCCTCACCCATTAGTCCCACGCATCCTCAATTTGCTAATCTGTCATCCAATGCATCAAAAATGCAATTTGTCAGACGACTAACGCCATTCCTTTGTACCAGAGTCCCAAATTGTGGACTCTCCTAACTCATTTCCAAACCAAACGATGTAATTGGTGTCCGATTTTCTCAAATAGTAAAGCGGTCCGCTTTCATCTTGTCGTTCAATTCCAATATCCTCAAGAGTTTGCGGCAGTATTGAATTTTCGTGTTGAAATGCCTCGATTTTCTCAATCAAAACATTTCCCTGCTGAACCAAATTTTCTTGGCGGCTTTGGCATGCACCAACTCCGGCCAGCCCGAGCAGGACAACAACAAGTTTCAATAATCCAATCGCATTAACTCCTTATAACTTCACGCTTTTTCATCGCCGGGGAGCACATAATCAGTACCCTCCCACGGGGATAGATAGTCAAATGATCTAAATTCCTGTGTCAGTTTTACTGGCTCATACACAACTTTTTTTCGTGATTCATCATAGCGTAATTCCACATACCCTGAGGTTGGAAAATCCTTGCGCAAAGGATAGCCGTCAAAACCATAATCAGTGAGCAAACGACGCAAATCCGGGTGCCCGGTAAACAATATGCCAAACATATCAAAAGCTTCGCGCTCGTACCAATTGGCACCGGGGAAAACCTCTGTAACAGAAGCAACAGGCGTTGCTTCGTCAGTTGAAATTTTTAATCTAATGCGCAGATTTCGCGTCGGGCTAAGCAAATGATACACAACATCAAAGCGTTCAGCGCGCGCCGGGTAATCAACCCCGCAAATATCAACCAGTGAAATAAAACGAAGCCGAGTATCATCATGCAAAAAGCGAACAAGCGATACGAGTTTATCCCGAGGAACATCAAGCGACAAATCGCCATATGCTACCTGCTGACCCAAAACAGAATCGGGAAGCTTTTGGGCAATATATTCGCCCAACTCATGTAAAGTCTCGTTGTTTGCATCCACTTGCAACATATCAAAAATTATCTTTCAATCGTTCCGGTTCGGCGAATTTTCTTCTGCAACAGCATAATTCCATAAAGCAATGCTTCGGCGGTTGGCGGACAACCGGGAACATAGATGTCTACGGGTACGATTCGATCACACCCGCGCACGACCGAATAGGAATAGTGATAATAGCCACCACCATTGGCACACGATCCCATGGAAATTACATAGCGCGGTTCAGGCATCTGATCATAAACCTTGCGCAATGCCGGTGCCATTTTATTGGTCAATGTACCTGAAATAATCATCAGATCAGACTGGCGCGGAGAACCACGCGGGGCAAAGCCAAACCGCTCAGCATCATAACGCGGCATAGCCACCTGCATCATTTCAACTGCACAACAAGCCAAACCAAAGGACATCCACATCAACGAGCCAGTGCGCGCCCAGTTGATCAATTCATCGGTGCTGGTGACTAAGAACCCCTTATCGGCAAGCTCATCGTTGATCTCAACATATTGTGGATCAGTCTCCCCAATGGGCCGGCCAGTGCCCTGATCAATGATCCCTTTGGGACTTGGGGAAATAATCGAGCTGTTTTGCGCAGCGTTATTTTGATCGCTTAATCCCATTCCAAGGCCCCTTTGCGCCATTCATAAACGAAGCCGATGGTGAGAACCCCGAGGAAAATCATCATGGACCAAAAACCAAACCAACCAACAGATTTAAATGCGACCGCCCAAGGAAACAAAAAAGCAACTTCAAGATCAAAAATGATGAACAGAATTGCCACCAGATAAAATCTCACGTCGAATTTCATCCGTGCATCATCAAATGCCTCAAAACCGCATTCATAGGCGGATACTTTTTCAGGGTCAGGGTTTTTAACCGCAATGGCGAACGGGGCAACAAGCAATGCGAGCCCTATTACCGCGCTTAGGGCAATAAAAATTATTATCGGTAGGTAGTTGAGGAGCAATTCATTCATTTTTTGCCCTCCCTAAGAGTAAATGAGCCAACTTCAATGGGCTCCTCAAAGGCGGGCGACTCAACCATTGCCCCGAGCAAGACCATATAGGCACATCGCTTAACTCAGGGCCAAGTTTGTTGCAAGGGCTCAGGTATAACTAACAGTAAAATTTGACAATTCGCCGCAGTTTATTTTGCACTGACCCGACAAAAAAAGGACTCCAACCGGAGTCCTTTTGATAGAATAGATGCATGGGACGTCTTAAATTCTATTGCATATGCCAGATTAACCCGATTGTTGCCTTCATGGTATCTGGAGCGGCACCCCAATTACCAATGCCCAGCAATTCGCCACGGACGCCGATGGAATCCATAACAGCCATCTCAACACCGGCACCAAAAGCATAAACGCTTGATGCGCCAACCACACCAGCGCCACCAACGCCGTAGACCATATAGTCATCGGATGGGGCGAAACCAACTTTTACCAAGGCCAGTGCATCATAGGTTGTTGCAGTTGCGCCGATCTCAGCGCCACCCTGCACTTCAACCCCAGCCAATATGCTGTCCGTAATGTAAAAATTCACGCCTACGACCAGGCCAACATCAATGGCACTTGTGTCGGGAGCCGTGAGGTAACTTGATGTACCATCAAAAAAACCGCCAAGCACAACGCCCGCATAAAATCCTTCAAAGCCATACCCGCTTGCATAAGCTGGTGCGGTTGGTGCCACATACGGTGCGGCGTAGGAATTCGGATCGGCGGCCAGTGCGCCGGTTGCTAAAACGCAACTTGCGGCTACACCAATCATCAACTTTCGAACGATTTTCATTTTCTACTCCTTAAGAAACTCAATTACGCTGTATGTT
The DNA here is from genome assembly GCA_024279675.1 of Alphaproteobacteria bacterium. GTDB lineage: Bacteria > Pseudomonadota > Alphaproteobacteria > Rhizobiales > Devosiaceae > DROE01. The sequence continues at coordinate 16,368 of JAJRRG010000152.1, read as the reverse complement.
ATTGGCTCCAAATACGGCAAAAATGCAAGGAAACGCGTGGGGTTTCACTATTACTGGTAAGGAGATGATAAAGAATGCGCGCAATTTAGATAAAATTGTCTCTAATTGGCACAGAGCGCGGATTTTACTCTAATTTACCCACTATTTCACGATATGTTCGCGTGTTCATATGCACGCAAACGCATACCAAACACATGCATATCAAAAAGGGACTTAATTTTGGGGGAAATGGCGGGAGTGACGGGACTCGAACCCGCGACCTCCGGCGTGACAGGCCGGCGCTCTAACCAACTGAGCTACACCCCCAACTTGAAAAGTATCTACGACGTTTCGTTAAGGTCGGGCCGGTTTAGCGATGTTGGGCGTCCCTTGTCAAGGCATTAAAACAGGTCTTTTACTCGAACAATTTTATCGCCAGAGTTAGGGGCATATTTTTGCTGTAATTTTGTGTATATTTGGGCCATCAAACTACGCATTGGTTGTGAGGGTTATGTCTCGCACTAATAAGGAGATGATTGTGAAACTTGATCAGATTGTACTCATATTGTTGGCAATTGGTGCCATAATATACGTTATGGCATTGGTTTTTGGAATGTTACAAATCATGCCTTATGGGCTTATTGGCCTTAGCTTTATGGTCGTTGTCCTAGGTATTCTGGGGCGTATCATTTACGATCGCTTGCAAAACAAGGAAGATGATTATTATCAAAAAAATATTGATAAATAGGAGCGAGCAATGATTGTTTCGACAACGGAAAACATTATTGGGCATGAAATAGTTGAAACGCTGGGTGTTGCCAGAGGCAATACGATTCGGGCACGTCACGTGGGCACGGATATTATTGCGGGATTGCGTAATCTTGTTGGGGGTGAAGTGACTGAATATACAAAACTCATGGGTGAAGCGCGCGAACAAGCCATGGACCGCATGATAGAAAACGCACGGGAAATGGGGGCAGATGGTGTTGTTGCCATGCGGTTTTCAACCTCAATGATTACACAAGGTGCCGCTGAAATCTTGGCATTTGGCACGGCTGTGCGCCTGAAATAATATTTATAGTTTTAGGCGAATTTACTCCGCCGCATTCTCAGATTCGGCCATTTCCTTTGCCATTTGAGCATCATGTTCAGCTGCAAGGGCTGCTGTTTTTCCATGATATGCGGGGGAAACCAAACCAGCAGAAATAATAAGTTTTGCCGCGTCCTCCGTCCCCATTTGCAGGATTTTTATTTCTTTTTTTGGCACAAAAAGCAAAAATCCCGATGTCGGATTTGGTGTTGTCGGCAAAAAACAGCCCATCACATCTTCACCTTCAACCTCAGCCGCGATCTCCCCCTTTGCGGGGGTGGAAATAAGTACGATTGCCCAGAGCCCGGGTCGTGGGTACTGAATAAGCCCCACCTGCTTAAAACTTTTAGAATCCTGGGTGATCACAGTTTCAAAAATCTGCTTTAGGCCACGATACAATGTGGAAACAATGGGGAGGCGCGCCAGCAATCGTTCGCCAAACTGCACCAGAGATTTACCGACAAGATTTGCGGCCAAGCTGCCCAATATCGTCACGGCAACAATGCCAACAAACAGACCAAACCCAGGCACAATAACAGGTAGGAAATTATCCGGATTAAATTGTGGGGGGATAAGTGGTTTAACCCACGAATCAACAAGCCCAACGACCCACCAAGCCACGTAAAGCGTAATGCCGATGGGTCCTGCAATAACAAGACCAGTCAAAAACCAATTGGTAATCGTGCGTAGCATGCTTTGTCTACGCCCCTCACCGGGTTTATTACGTTTCGGATTTTTGTTATTCTTCAAGCTCTTACTCCACATTTGGATGGTAGTTGGCCTACCGACCAAAATCTATTCTTATTTCTATATAGGTTTATGTTCCCCATCCGCCAAGTCCCTTGTGGTTAAGTCCTTAACCGCGCATTTTCGGCGAATTGGTATAAATTAAACTTATCAATCAATTATAGGCTTTAGTAATCACTCTTTATGTCAGCATATAGGCTCAAATTAAAAACTTCGCCTATTCAACCGTAACAGATTTTGCCAGGTTTCTCGGCTGATCCACATCCGTTCCCATGAATACTGCCGTGTGATAGGCTAATAACTGCACGGGAATTGTCGCTAAAATTGGCGCAACAAAACTATGAATTTTGGGGATCAAAATTATGTCTTTTATCCCCTCACCGGCTATTTCTTTGCCCTTTTGATCCGTAATAAGAATGATCTTCCCACCTCTGGCTGCAACTTCTTGCATGTTGGAGAGAGTTTTTTCTATCAACTCATCCGATGGGGCAACAACCACAACCGGCATTTGCTCATCAACCAACGCGATCGGGCCATGTTTAAGTTCTCCCGCCGCATAACCTTCCGCATGAATGTAGGAAATTTCTTTAAGTTTAAGCGCTCCCTCTAGTGCGATTGGGAACATGGGGCCACGACCCAAATATAGGACATCCTTGGCTCGAGAGAGATTTTTGGCGATGGTCTCAATCGTTGATTCAGATTTAAGCGCCTCAGTTACTGCGCTGGGCAGGTGCAAAAGAGCTTTAACCAAATCCTGCTCCTCCTGCTCCCCCAACACCCCGCGCGCGCGTCCTGCGGCAACGCATAGACACGCCAGAACTGTAAGTTGCGCTGTGAGGGCCTTGGTTGAAGCCACGGCAATTTCGGGGCCACAAAGAATGGGGAAGGCAACATCTGATTCCCGCGCGATGGTGGATTCTGCCACATTCACAATCGAAGCAATGTATTGGCCCTGACTGGCGCTATAGCGCAATGCCGCCAATGTATCAGCGGTTTCGCCGGACTGGGAAATAAACAAAGAAAGCCCCCCCTTTTCCAGCGGGGGCTCACGATAACGAAACTCAGAGGCAATATCCACATCAACCGGCAAGCGCGCGTATTTTTCAAACCAGTATTTTGCCACAGAAGCGGCCAAAAAAGAGCCGCCACATGAGGCGATGGTGATGCGTGACAATTTTGCAAAATCAAAGGGTAAATTGTCAGGAATTATTGCCGTTCCGGTTGTTAGGTCAAGATAATGCCCCAGGGCATGGCCAATCTTTTCGGGCTGTTCATAAATTTCCTTCGCCATGAAGTGGCGATGATTGCCCTTGTCAACGATAGCAGCGGATGCGGCAGACACCTCGATAGGCCGCTCAACTTCATTGTCATTTACATCAATAAAAGTCACTTTCTCAGGGGTGAGAATGGCCCAGTCCCCTTCCTGCAAATAGGAAATCCGGTTGGTAAAAGGCGCTAGGGCAAACGCATCAGAACCAAGATAAATTTCATCCTCGCCAAAACCAATAGCCAGAGGCGAGCCTTGCCGAGCGGCGATGATTGTGTCCTCATGGCCCGCGAACAAGAATGCCAGACCAAATGCCCCTTTCAATTGTTTTAGAGTTTTGGCAACCGCATCTCTTGGCGTTGCGCCACGATCAATTTCGCGCGTTGCCATGAGCGCAACAACTTCGGTGTCCGTTTCCGTTTGGGCAGTATAACCATCCTTTGCTAGGCTTGCGCGCAAATCACGGTAGTTTTCGATGATGCCATTATGCACAACAGAAACTTTTGGCGTGGCATGGGGGTGGGCATTGCCTTCAGTTGGCGCCCCATGGGTCGCCCAGCGTGTGTGACCAATGCCGATCTGCCCCCCCAATGGGGATTGTTGCAGACGTGCTTCTAGATTATTCAACTTGCCTTCGGCCCTGCGGCGATCGAGTTGCCCATCATTTATAGTAGCAATTCCAGCACTGTCATATCCCCTGTACTCAAGACGTTTTAAGGCCTGTACCAATCGATCTGAAACGGGCGCAACACCAATAATGCCAACAATTCCACACATGAGTTTTTCCTTAGATTAGTTTTTTGAGAGCTTTTCGCTCATCACTTCTTCTGGGTAAGTTTCTTATTAGCAAGTGCGCGCGCGCGAAGGCGTGGCGCATAACCTGCCCTGTTTTTTTGCTCAGACCGAGTTAGCGCAAGTTCATCTGCCCCAACATCATTCACAATCGTGCTACCTGCGCCGACAATCGCCCCTGCGCCCACTTCGACGGGCGCAACCAGGGCCGTGTTGGATCCAATAAAGGCCCCGTCCCCAATTTGTGTGTGACTTTTATTAAACCCATCATAATTGCAGGTGATCGTTCCCGCCCCAATATTGGCTTTTTCGCCTATGGTCGCATCTCCAATATAGGAAAGATGGTTGACCTTGGCACCTTCACCGATTTTTGCCTTTTTAACCTCGCAAAAGTTGCCAACCTTGGCGTCTTTTGCCAAATCTGCCCCGGGACGTAGCCGTGCAAAGGGCCCCACAATGGCCCCCTCGCCAATGGTTGCCCCTTCAATGTGAGAATAGGCTTTGATTGTAACATTATCATGCACGATCACGCCGGGCCCAAAAACGACACCCGGTTCAATTGTTACATCTTTACCGAGTTTAGTATCATGGGAAAAATAAGTCGTTGCGGCATCGCGCAGGGTCACACCATTATTTAGCGCTTCAAGTCGCATTCTTTGCTGAATAAGATTTTCCGCATGGGCAAGCTGAGGGCGAGAATTCACCCCCACCACATCATCGGTCGGGGCCGTTGCGTAGGTGACACGAAACCCGGCCTTGTTTGCCAGCGGCACCAAGTCCCCCAAATAATACTCAGATTGTGCATTTTCATTTTTAACTAAATCAATGGTTTGACGGAACACATCAGCCTTAAACGCGAGAATACAGGCATTACACAAACCAATTTTGCGTTGATCTTCGCTGGCATCCTTATGCTCAACAATATTTAGCAAACGATCGCCCTCAACGATAAAACGTCCATATCCAGTTGGGTCGTCTGGCTCAAAGCCCAAAATAGAAACATCCCACCCCTCATCAAGGCGATCAATTACTTTGTTGAATACGCCCCCATGAAGCAACGGGTGGTCCCCATAAACAATTGCAACATACCCACTTGCCTTTTCCCATGCAGGGCGCGCCATTTGCGCCGCATGGGCAGTTCCCAGCCGATCTGCTTGCTCAAAAAACTGTGCCTGTGGCGCAACCTGCGTCACCAAATCTTGAATTTCTGTCTCGCCCGAAGCCGTAATCACAGCGATTGTCGTTGAGCCTGCATCGAGGGCGGCCTTCACCACATGACCAACAATAGGCATACCCGCGACCGGATGCAGTAGTTTTGGCAAATTGGATTGCATACGCGTGCCGTCTCCGGCAGCTAAAATTACAGTTGTTAGTTCAACCATGCCCGTTCCTTGCATATCATTTTTATAGAATTGCTATACCTGATTTTATGGCATTAAGAAGTTCGTAAACTAATAATTTGACTAAAGATGATAGTCTTTACACAAAGAAGAATGATTCGCCGCTATTTGGGGATATATATTGGCACAAAAATCGATGCAAACTGAGCAATCTGATGTCACATTTTGGGCTGTGATTGCTGTGGTCACAAGTGGCGTTGCTGTCTTGAGCACCATGGTGAGTGCTTTTATACCGGCCAGCGTTTTTGGCAGCCTTCATACCAATCGCCTTGATGGGGGAACCCTCAATCAATTACGGGCGCAAGTGGAGCAGATCCATAACGAACAAACAGAAATCCTTAATGTCACCAGTCAATTACGGTCACAGTTCAGTCTGTCGGAACGTAATAGAAACGATGTCAGCCAACGCGTTGGCGCGCTTGAAACATCCATTCCACTCCTGCTGGAAGTTGTGCCGCCGGGTGCTGAAATTGACCCGCTATCCATTACAGCCTCTGTGAATGAAAATTCACAGACCACCTATGACGTTGAGGGAGGCAGTGTTTCCCTGTCTCAAAGCCCGCTGTTTGAACCCGCAGAGGGAATTGGGGCATTAAGCCCACAACCTGTCCCGGATGTTTTGGAAAATCTATTGGCGACATCTGCTCCCGAGGAGGATTCGGCAACGGACACCACATCAGAGGTATCGGACGCTGTTGACGCCCCTGAAACCGACATGATGGGCACTATGTCTGAGGCCATTCAGGACATGAGCGAATCAAACTTGGATGAGGTTGCAATCAGCCTGAGTTCACGAAATTCCACCCCTCAAGGTTCCGCAACACTTTCCCAAACTCAATATGGCATTGCCGTAGGCGCCGGGGTTTCGCAGGACGAAGCGGATGCCCAGTGGACGGATATTTCAAACAAAATTGGTACGTTGATCATTGGATTAGAGCCTGCGATTTCGGATCCGTTACAAAACGGTAGCTTCAGAATCGTACTTGGCCCCATGACCAATTATTCTGAAGCGGAAATGCTGTGTAATCGCATAACTCAGGTTGGCATTGAATGTCTGCCAATTCAATATGAGCCAAGCTAGAATAACAACCTTGGTCGCAAACAAACCGAACTTATGATTTTACATTATCAAAAATGGTACGCCCGGAAAGATTCGAACTTTCGACCGTCCGATTAAAAGTCGGATGCTCTACCGCTGAGCTACGGGCGCGTACTTTGTTGTATGCCAAATAGCATAAAACCTGTGTTTCAGCCTATTCCAAAATGAAATCCCGGGTAACCCCTAGATTCATTCTCTTGAAAGGCTGATTGCGCGGAACATAGTGATAGCTTCGCCCCGGTCAACACTAAATAATCACTCTTTATAAATGCACTTACCTGAGTGTTTAATTCAGTCACGTTCACTCAACCAAAGCATACATATTATGGGACTAATGCGTTTGATTTTGCATGCCCTAGAACTAACGATCGCTAACGCGGAAAAGGAATGACAACAATTAGTTGCAGTGAAAGGGCTAAAATCAGGACAATTGCAATTGCGCAACGAAATCATATTTATCACCGCGATAAATCGACTGGGTAAGTTCAACCACTTTACCGGAGCTGAGATAGGAGGTTCGTTCAATTTTCAATCCCGCAACCCCCTCTTCAACGCCCAAAAAATCTGCATCTTTGGCATTCAGGTTTGTCGCAGAAATGCGCTGATCTGCACGCACCGGCAAATTTCCATTTTGCCTAAGAATTTCATAAAGCGATGCCTCAACTAACAAAGGGTTTGGCAAAATATCGATGGGTAGTGAGGCACGTTCAATCGCAAGTGGTATGCCATCAGCACTTCTTATCCGAGCTAAGCGCGCCACATTACTATCGGGGGAAACGCCGAGTATCTCAATTTCTTTTGTGGTGGGCAAAAACAAGCCTCTTTCAATCCATCGGGATTTAACCTTCATGCCACGGGATGCCATATCCTGGGTAAACGAGGTCAGCCCCGAAAGAGATTGTTCCACCTTGGGGCCACTACCTGCAACGAAGGAACCGGAACCGCGACGCTGTACAATAACTCCATCTTCGACCAGTGCGCCAATAGCTTTGCGCACCGTCACCCTTGATAGACCGGTCATAAGAGCGATGTCACGCTCCGGTGGCAACGGTGCTTCGGGTTCCATTTCGCCAGATTTAATCGCCCGTAAGAGATGTTTGCGTAGCTGGAGATAGCGCGGCCCACCTGTTGCGACGAGCCAATCGGACGGGGCAAAAAACTGTGGGAAATGCATGGGTAAAACTCCAACAAATAACAAGAACGCCCATGCATACCTTTGAAAGGTATCATGATGTTGTGAAACTTAAATACCTATACAATACCTTTGAAAATTTTGCAAAAAAACCAACAACTTAATGTCTCACTTACATATAAACCAAGTATAGGTAGCACTCTCCCCCCTGCAATTGTATTGATTGCCCGCACCACACCCTATGGAATTTCATAGGTTGATTTTACTTAAGCTCTTCATTTACCTTACACTTTTTTGGCATTCTGGAGCTTTGATTCTTATGAGAAATTTTAATTCTTGGGTGCCAACCATATTACGAAGCGCAATAATAACTTCGACATTACTTGTGGGCGCAAGTATGGGCTTAACATACGCACAAGAGCTAGCCTCTCACCCACGCACAATCATCGTTATGGATGGCTCTGGTTCCATGTGGGGACAGATTGGCGGCGTACCAAAATTACAAATCGCTAGGGAAACCGTTGGTGAAGTGTTGTCCAATGTCCCAACGAATATGGAACTTGGCCTACTGTCATACGGGCATCGACGCAAAGGGGATTGTGGCGACATTGAATTGGTGGTCCCCCCCGCCCCTGGCACTTCATCGCAAATTTTGGATGCGGTAAACACCATGCGGTTTTTAGGGAAAACGCCCCTATCTGAAGCCGTTCGACAAGCGGCGATTTCTCTGCGGTTCACCGAAGATCAGGCCAATATGGTGCTAATTACTGATGGCTTAGAGACCTGTTCCGCTGATCCGTGTGCATTGGGAAATGAACTTGAGGCGGCGGGGCTTGATTTCACCGTTCATGTTGTGGGGTTTGGCCTATCGGAGGACGAAGGCAAGCAAGTTTCATGTTTGGCGGAAAATACCGGGGGATTGTATTTGCAAGCCAGCGATGCTGAGGGACTGGCTGATGCCTTGACCCAGACAATTTTGGTGGCGCAGAACGAGCCGGTGCCAATGGGTGTGGTGAGTTTTCGGCTTAATATAAATTATGAAGATGGCACTTCGCGCCCCACCGAAGTTGCCCTAAGCGCCACCAATTTGGAGAATGGCGAGGTGATTGACCTTGGTAAGCTTGTTGGTGCTGAGCAAGTGGTCAATGGATTGGCTGTGGAATTCATCCCCGGACCTTGGCGGTTTAATGCAGTTGGGCCGGTTGCTTCGGGAAATGTTGAGGTGGTTATTGATGCTCAAACGCGTCAAGTGGATGTGCCGTTTGGCGCGGCGGCTGAGCAGTTTAGCCTGATGAACCTCGGCCCCTATCAACTGGGGCAGGACATGATGTTTGTTTTGCGTAACAATGCGCCGTTGCAAGATAATGCGACATATTCGGTGAACCTGTTTCCAGCCGGGGCGACAGATTATGATCAACGCATAGATTTTACCTATAAGTTTGGCAATGAAGAAGATGGCTATTCTAGTCACGGACTGAGTTCACCCCAAACCGCTGGGGATTATGAGGTCATTATCATGCAAGGTGGCTATGATCTGAATGATGCATTGGCTCGTTTTCCTGTGTCCTATGTTGGCGCGGCGGTACCCCAGTGGGAGGGGCCTACTGCGGTTCAGCCCGGGGAACGATTTGAGTTCAAAGTGTTTGGTCAAGTTTATCGTTTAAACCGGTTATGGCTGGAAAATGATGGAATTGAAACCGACGATATCTGGCTGGACAATTTATTTGATGTCTCTGGTTTTCATCTAACGGCGCCAAACGAACTGGGCACATACAATGTTTGGCTTGGATACAAAGACCTGAATGGTGATCGACAACGTACCATTATTGGAAAGATTAATGTGGGCGCGGATGTTTCCCAAGATGCGCCACTGGCAGTCTCTGGCTTAGAAAATGTGAGCGTGCGCGTGCCCAAAGTCTACACTGGATTGATGGTGCAATGGTCTGGCGTGCCGATAGATGTCGACGTACCGGCGGATGTTTGGGCTCCCGATGACATTACTGACCAACCCATAAGCGTGGAACTAGAACCCGGCGTTTGGGAAATTACCGGCGATGCTGGGGATAATGTGTTTTTTGCAAGGGTGGAAGTTATCGCCGGCGAGAAAAACAATTTCATTATTGCCTATTCAGCGAGTGCAAGTCCGGCCGGGCCAGATGCACCTGAGGTTGGGGAGGAATTTGATGGATTTATTTGCAACGCAAAAGTTGCGTGTCAGATTGAGCACGCTCAAACGGGGGTTGCCTTTACCTTGCCCCCCGGTTGGCGTGCCGAAACACCATATTTTTATCAAACTGCTGGCGGTGCGTTATATGGGGATCCAACGATCACTTTTTATGGCCCCGAAACTGGGGATGAGCCAATCGTACTCAACCCAATACGTTGGATGATTGCCAATAGTATATGTACGCAAACTCGGATCGGGGCCATTTGTCGCTATGATCCAGTTCCCGATAGCGTGTTGCAAGTGTATGAGATGCTCGCGCAAAACATTACCCATAACGGGGTTGGCGGACATAATTCGCTAATGAGCAATAATATCAACGACCTATTGGTCCAGGCATCTCAATAAGGAATTAGCTGAATGAGAATTTCAAAATTTAAGTCGGTATTGTTGGCGAGTGCCATAGTTTTTGCCATGGGCTCTCCTGTGTTGGCTGACCCTTTGGTGATTGTCGTGCCAAATCCGAGCGGCAATGGGGTGAGCGTTTACACCAACGACACAATCACTGATTTGGAATATGCAATTCTCACCGGGCTTGATGCGCCGCCAGAGGCCCCGGGCCAGACAATTCTTTTTTTAGAGGAAGGCTCACCGCCGCGATGGACCAATGATACCATTGCTGAAATTGATCGTCGACATCGGGGGGACGGGTCGCCACCCACCCAAGATTTGGCAAAAGTTCCATTCCAAAGCGGCAGTGTGATCGAATTAAGCGAACAAGGCGACGCCAAAGCGCCGATTGAGATATTTGACGAGGATGAGGACGAAGGAAGCGATGGCCCTGGCAAAAACGGCGAGGATGATGGAGGCGACGATGGCTTGCCCAATGTCTCCACTGGCATCGTATTGCAGGATGGTATCTGGAATCGCGTTGCAGGTCATACCGGGTTTGAAGGGTGTGGGCCTAAATTGCCGGGGCAAGTTCGCTCAATATTGCCCAACTTCCCTGATGAAACCCGTAATATGACGTTTTCAACCCCCTTCAATCCACACACGGATTTAGGATTTGATTCGACAATACTCATCTTGTGGTCGCAAACGTCCCCCAATGAATGGGTTGGAAATGTTGAACTACCCACGACAGGAGCCGCTCAGGCGGGTTTTGAGCTTGGCATCACTTTGGACCTTGAATTACTAAGCGATACAGAAATAGACATCTACTCAAATGTAACCGTCCGGCTTTCTGAATTTACCGCCCAAATACTAGAGAGCAGTCGGCTATGCACGGCCACGTCGAATATGACGCTACGCTATATTGGTGGTTGATTTCAGCGCTATATTGGCAATTAGCCCTGCCCTAGATTTGGCGGGTTTTGAATGCAGCTAACAGGCCTTCAGTCGAGCTATCATGGGTGGCAGCACCCGCCTTATCTAGCACATTGGGCAGCAGGTCTTTGGCAAGCTGTTTTCCCAATTCCACACCCCATTGATCAAAGGAATTGATGTTCCAGATGGCCCCTTGAACAAAGACCTTATGCTCGTAAAGGGCAATGAGCTTGCCCAATGTTTTGGGGTCAAGCTTTGAGTAGAGCAAAGTGTTGGAGGGGCGATTGCCGGAGAACACTTTGTGTGGAGCCAGTTGTTTTGCCCTGTCTTCGTCCATGCCAGCAATATCGAGTTCGGCTAAAACCTGCTCCAGAGTTTTGCCCAGCATCAATGCTTCAGATTGGGCAAAACAATTGGCCGCGAGTTTGGCGTGATGTTGTCCCATCATCTCGTGAGGATTTACCGCCAGCAAAAAGTCGCATGGAATAATATCCGTACCCTGATGGATAAGCTGATAAAAAGCATGCTGCCCATTCGTCCCCGACTCTCCCCAGATAATGGGACCGGTTGCGCCGCTTACTGATTTGTTTTCAGCGGTCACGCTTTTGCCATTGCTCTCCATATCTTGCTGTTGCAAATAGGCGGCAAAACGGTTCATCCGTTGATCATAGGGCAAAATAGCTTGCGTTGAAAAACCCCAAACATTGCGATACCAAACACCCAATAATGCCATAATAGTTGGCAGGTTTTTCTCCAGCGGCGTGTCACGGAAATGAATATCCATCTCCCCGGCCCCGGCTAAAAACTGTTCAAAATTATCAAAACCAATAGCAAGAGCAATAGGCAGGCCGATGGCCGACCAAACGGAATAACGCCCGCCAACCCAATCCCAAAACCCAAAAATACGCGCCTCGCTAATACCAAACGCCTTACATGCAGGAATATTGGTGGATAGAGCCGCGAAATGATCCTGAACGGCATCATCGCCAAGCGAATTTACCAGCCACTCACGTGCTGAGGCCGCATTGGTCATGGTTTCGTCGGTGGTGAAGGTTTTTGAGGCGATGATAAACATGGTACGCGCCGGATCAAGGCCCTTGAGCGTATCTGCCATATGCGCCCCATCCACATTGGACACATAATGCAAACGCAAATCGGCGCGTGTGTATGGCACCAATGCCGCCGTGACCATTGCAGGCCCTAGATCAGACCCACCAATGCCAATGTTGACAATATCAGTAAATGCCTGCCCCGAATGTCCGGTGATTTCACCGGCGCGAACGTCGCCAACAAAAATTTTCATGGCAGCCAATACCCGCCGGATATCGGGCATAACGTCCAGACCATCAACGACAACTTCACTATCCCCCTGATAACGTAGGGCCATATGCTGCACCGCGCGATCCTCGGTGAAATTGATGTGCTCCCCCGCCCACATGGCATCCCTCTTGGATTCTACCCCGGCGGCATGGGCAAGATCAAAAAGAGACGTCATTACAGGGGTATCAATGCGGTTTTTTGAGTAATCTAGCAATAAATCTCCACAAGATACTGAAAACAGGCCAAATCTTGTTGGGTCACCGGCAAACTGATCGCGCATGCGTGTGTTTTGCAGACGGGTTTTATGGGCGTCTAACTTAAGGAATGCTGCATCAACTTTTGTTTGGTCAAATTTTGTTTGGTCCACAGTGCATTCCTCTTGAATTTATAATACAGGCATATCGCCTTTGGCCCAGCCTTCACGGGTTTTTGCCGCAAAGTTATCGAATTGGCCTTTTTCGATCGCAAGCCGCATGCCTGCCATCAGTTCCTGATAATAGGCCAGATTAACCTGAGATAAAATCATTGCACCCAAAATTTCTTCATTTTTTGTCAAATGATTGAGATAGGCCCGTGAAAAGCGGCGAGAATTGGCGTTTGGAGAATCTAGTTGAAGCGGGCGCGGATCGTCCTTGTGGCGCGCGTTCTTAAGGTTTACTACGCCATATTTTGTAAAAGCATGTCCATGACGCCCGGCGCGGGCTGGGTGCACACAATCAAACATATCAATGCCGCGCTCAACCGCGCCCAAAAGGTCGTCCGGCTTGCCCACGCCCATAAGGTAGCGGGGTTTATCAGTGGGTAAATGGGGTGTAATCTCATTAAGTACCGAAAACATCACATCTTGGGGTTCGCCGACAGCTAGGCCACCCACGGCATAACCATGGAAGCCGATGTCCACGAGACCGACTGCTGACTTGGCACGAAGACCGTTATTGTCGCCCCCCTGCACAATGCCAAACAGGGCGCGGCCCCGTGCATTGTCAAAGGCGGTTTTGGATCGTTCTGCCCAACGTAACGACAACTGCATGGCGCGCTCAATTTCCGCAGTTTCGGCAGGCAAGCGAATACATTCGTCAAGTTGCATGATGATATTTGAATCAAGCATGCGCTGGATTTGGATGGAACGTTCCGGGGTTAACTCATAGGCTGTGCCATCTATGTGGGAGCGAAACGTCACGCCATTTTCGTCAAGCTTGCGCAAATTCGCCAACGACATGACTTGGAAGCCGCCAGAATCAGTGAGTATGGGCAATTCCCAATCCATAAAATCGTGCAATCCCCCCAGGCGCTCGATACGTTCTGCACCCGGGCGCAACATCAAATGATAGGTATTACCAAGCAGGATTTCAGCGCCGGTTTGACGCACCTGCTCCGGGTACATGGCTTTGACTGTGGCGGCGGTGCCAACTGGCATGAAAGCGGGGGTTTGAATATCCCCACGCGGTGTACGCATCACGCCGCGGCGGGCATTGCCATCCATGTGAGATTTTTCAAAGGAGAAATCAGAAATGACGCAATCGCCGGTTGAGCATTCTTGAGGTGTGTCGGACATGGTTTTGGCTTTATGAATTTGGCGACCGGGTCAAAAGTGAAGCATCGCCATAGGAATAGAAGCGGTATTTGTTTTTAATGGCATGGGCATAGGCCTGTTTCATGGTTTTTGCACCAGAAAAAGCACTGACCAGCATAAATAATGTGGAACGTGGCAGATGAAAGTTCGTTATCAACAGATCAACCGCGTTGAATGTGTAGCCGGGGGTAATAAAAATATCCGTGTCACCGGAGAAAGCTCGCAGTCCACCGGTGGCAAGGCAGGCGGATTCAAGGATGCGCAGGCTCGTGGTGCCTAGGGCAATTACACGGCCACCAGATTGTTTTGCGGTATTGATTGCTGCAACTGTGCTGGAGCTGACTTCGCCCCATTCGGCGTGCATAATGTGATCATTCGTATCATCTGCTTTTACGGGCAGGAACGTACCCGCCCCCACATGCAAAGTTACCCGTTCAATTTTCACACCTTTGTTTTGCAAACTTTGCAACAATTCTGGGGTGAAATGTAGCCCTGCGGTGGGTGCGGCAACAGCCCCATCATGTTTGGCAAACATTGTTTGGTAATCTTGGGCGTCGTTTGGTTCGATGGCGCGTTTGGAGCCAATATAGGGGGGCAACGGCATCGCGCCGTGGGCTTTTATGGCTTCGTCCAAAAAGGTACCGGACAGATCAAATTTTAAGGTAACTTGCCCGCCACCCGCAGTATCGGCAATTGTTGCTTGCAGTTTTTCAGCAGCACAGGCGCGATCGCTGGTATCCCCGAAAACCACCCGATCACCAATTTTTAGGCGTTTTGCAGGACGCGCAAAGGCGAGCCATGTTTCAGCATTTTCACGTTTATGCAAGTTGAAGCTGATTTTTGCCTGAAATTCACCGCGATGGCGAACGCCGCTCAATTCTGCGGGAATAACTTTTGTATCGTTGACCACAAGAATGTCGTTGGGGCGTAACAAGCCAACCAGATCTGTCACAACTTTGTCTGCAAGATTTCCGTGCTCATCCACATGCAACATCCGCGCACTGTCACGCGGATTTGCCGGGTGCAGTGCAATCAGAGATTCTGGCAGCTCGAAGTCAAATTCATCAACACGCATCGGATATGACCTAGGGGCCTTCACATACTAACGCGTAGGCGCCAATACCTGGCATATGCAGTGTGCCGGCAAGCACAAAGTCAACGCCCTCGTCCGCTCCAAACAACCGGATTTTAGCGACTATATTTTCCACATTTGGATCGCTCAAATCAACAATTATTCTTTGCCTGTCAGAAAAACTTTGCAAAATGACCAACTGCTCAGCATCAACATTTCGGGTCGACCAGTGGGTATCGCCAGCTACAATTTCAACAGTATTTACAACAAGTTCAGGCCCGTTAAACGCCCCCAAATATACGGTTACCCCCTGATCAGACCGGCAGGTGAAGGAGGCAGTTGCCCATGCGGGGACGCTGGTCGCCAAAATTATTCCTAAGCTAGCGACCAGCTTTTTCATTTTATTCAACGTCCGCGCTGACTTTCATCGAAACAATAGAATCTGGGTCTGCAACGGGTTCCCCACGTTTAATTTTATCGACATTATCCATGCCATCAATGACTTGCCCCCAAACGGTATATTGTTTGTTAAGAAATGGGGTATCATCAAAACAGATGAAAAATTGCGAATTGGCACTATCGGGACTGGCCGAACGAGCCATGGAACAGGTGCCACGCACATGGTTTTCGTCGTTAAATTCTGCCTTAAGATCTGGCTTGTCAGAACCGCCGGTGCCAAGCCCCTGGGGACAGCCAACCTGAGCCATAAATCCTTCGATTACGCGGTGAAACACGATGCCGTCATAAAATCCTTCGCGGGCGAGTTCCTTTATGTGGGCCACATGATTTGGGGCCAAGTCAGGACGCAGGCCGATTGTAACAATGCCTTTAGTTGTTTCCATAACAAGGGTATTTTCTGCGTCGAATTGATCGCTCATGATATATTCCTATTGGTTTGTTTTAGTACTGTACGTGAATTGATGCTTCTATTCGCTTGATTTGAGACGCATCGAGACGATGTGATCTGGGTTCGTAACGGTGCCATTATCTTGTGGGTTGCCTTTACGCAAGCCATCAATCAATTCCATGCCTTCAGTTACTTTGCCAAACAATGTGTATTGGCCATTCAAAAATGATGCATCGTCAAAAACGATGAAAAACTGAGAATTGGCACTATCGGGATCTTGAGACCGCGCCATCCCCAAGGTACCGCGTTGGAATGAGCGATCGTTAAATTCAGCTTCAATGTCGGGCAGTTCTGATCCACCCATGCCTGTGCCGGTTGGGTCACCAGTCTGGGCCATAAAGCCATTGATTACTCGATGAAATACAATGCCATCATAAAAACCAGATTCACTTAACTCAATAATGCGCGAGACGTGATTTGGCGCTAAATCTGGACGCAATAATATGGAAACGGTTCCACTTTCCAGCACCATTTCCAAAACTGGCAGATCCGCCTCATTG
>JAJRRG010000151.1 GCA_024279675.1 Alphaproteobacteria bacterium | reverse complement strand
ATCCGCGCACTTCGCACCGGCCTCATGTTCTTGTAAAATGGTAATTACTTGCTCATCCGTAAATCTTGATCGTTTCATCGTCTGTCCTTTTCTTAGGGCAGACTCTAATCTAAACTGGAGGAAATTACTCGTGGCAGGTCAATGCCAATATGGAAAATCCGTGGTGACCATATAATGACCAAAGAGGTTTTCGCCTCTGCTCTTGGAGTGAATTTCATTTTGAAATACTGTAAAAAAAGTGAAATTTGGTGCACCCGTCGCGATTCGAACGCGAGACCTCTGCCTTCGGAGAACAGCTTTCCACTGCTAAGTAGTTTGTTTTCATTGGGTTTCCCCTTTCAGTTACATGGGAACATTGGGACAACATCAGTTGATTGCGCGGACAAAGTGCGGACAGCATCAAAAGGCCTCCGCTGCGCTCTTGAGATGGTCAGGATGATGATGCGCATAGGTGCGCTCAAGCGTTTCCAGCGTCATACCTAAGAACCCACAGGCATCAAATTTATCTACGCCATTTTGCATAAGCCAGGTTGCACATGTATGTCGTAATGTGTGGGGACTAACATCACTTAAAGCCGCTCTCTCACACGCAGCTGCAAACCCCTTTTTTATATCACCCAAGCGTTTGCCATCACGATTTATCACGTAACCAATATCTGAACCGCGCATTCTCGCACGCCGTAGGTGGGGTAAGAGCTTGGAGGGAATTGGAATGTGTGTTCGGCGTTTCTTAGTGCGTTTTCTTCCAACCTGGTTGAAATTTATGCGGGCATTATCAAGGTCAACTTGCGCCCACCTAAGTGACAAGATTGCCTCTTTTCTGGAACCAGTTCTCAGCGCAATCAAAATGAACAATGGCAGATACAAACGAACCTTAGGTTCGCTTAATGCCGCGCGCAGTAACGCCGCTACCTCATGGCGTTTCAGCCATCGTTCTTTTGGCTCTGGCCGTTCGGGCAATGCAACGGTTACAACCCGCGTGATGCGACCCTCTCGATGTGCATGGTTTAGTGCAGCCCGTAGAACACCTAACTCCCGCCTAATTGTGCCAGCTGCTCTCTCCCGCCAGCGCCCATAGGCTAAGCACATTTCAGGTGTTATATTTGAAACTACGGAACCTTCAAAATATTCTGAAAGCGGAATTAGAGCATATCCTATGCGATCAGGCGCCTGAGTTAGAGCGCCTCTTTCAGTTGCATAGTCTGCGAGTGTGTCAGTTATTAATACCTGGGTTGGATCACGGGGTCCCGATTTTCGTTGACGCTCATGGAGGAATTCCGCGAGCGCGTTTTCAGCGACTTCGCGATCCGTTGTGCCCGTGCTGCGCTCCCGGCTGCGACCGTCTTTAGACCAGACGATGTAGTAGCAACTGCGTTTCTCGAGCCACCGTAATCGGGGGCCCTGGTTTCTTCTTGGCATGATGTCACCGTGTTTTGTTCAATGAAGTTTTCCCAGGCCCCTTCCGGGAACATCTTGCGAGACCCGATACAGACATACTGGAGACGCCCTTGACGTACCAACATATCGGCCTGACCGCGAGTAATGCCCTCGTCTTCACAGAGTTGCATGAGTGTTCGCATCGCCATACTTCTTTGCTCCATAGGTTGTGTTGGTGGTCTGCCCCAACTTGGCCCCGCCAGGGCAGACCGTTTGACTAGGAGATTGATTGCCTAGCCAATTTGAACTGTGATTGTTGCATCTCCGGATGCGGCCGCTTGAGTTGCTTTGCCAATAAGTGTGTTGCCACTTGCCGTTTTAGAAACGTTACTGTTGGCAGAAACCCAATAGAGGGTATCCCCCTGAGAGATAGCAACAGCGGCCTTGGCAAGGATAAACACCCCATTAAGGCTGGTCTCTACGTTTTGACCGCTGGAAGCGTCATGAGAGGCGATGCCAACAAAGCCTCCCACAATCACCACATCACCAGACAAGAGCGTAGCGGGCGCTGTAAGGCTAAGTGTATCGCCCCGTTGTACATAGTTTTTCATTTCAAAATCCTTTTGTTGTTCCGACAAGAATGCGCCGGATTGGTTTGCGGGTCATGGCTGCAATCTGACGTTCTAAATCAGAGATTGCAGCTTTCAATTCATGGTCAGGGCGAAACTTCACGGACTCATCACCAAAAGAGGATTCATTTACCGGATCGGCTCTGGCCTCGCGAAGTTTCTCAAGACGGGATTGAAGTTCTTCAATCGTTGCCATTACGCCCCCTCGTTGGTGTACCAGCCGCGCCAGTCCATGAATGCAGCACCAAAATCAAGGCGTACCTTGACTTCAACACCATCAACCTCAAACCCTGCACGAGTTTCTGTTTGTGGCCCTTCTTCGCCTTGTAAATAGGCGTATTCCAGACCGTCAATCCGGGCTGGATCAGCAACAACAAACCAACGGGTTGGGTCGTTCAATCGGGCATCCACCAGTAGTTCCAACTTGCCGCCAAATGGATTTACATCGGCTGATTTTGTGGGCTGAATTGTTGCTAGGATTTGTTCTGCCAGCGTCTCAAGCTCTGGAGGGATTAGAACATGACTAGGAGTTATATTGATCGGTTTTCCTGACAATCCCTTTTGTTTGCGCATGGCAAGTCGTGCGACACCAAGACTTGTGCCATCTAAGGCTGCACCTGCCCCTGCTAGATTGTTGTGATCGGCGTGGAACAAGGTTTTTGTATCGGACATTGTCGGCCCCAAACCTGAACCGGCTTCTAGCAGATCGATCAAGAACTGCGCTTCAAACTCGGCTGCTGCCATTCCAAATTTTCCAGCCAGGTCGACAAAAGCGCCAAGATCGTCATTCACCAGGGCCTTGCGGGACAACCCGACAATCTTACCAAAGGTATCGATGGCATAACTTTCGGAGGCTTCGGCAAAGGTCCCATATTTATATTCGCCATTCTCACCAACCTTTTCCAAGGTAGGTGCCTCACTCAACTGAATGCCAGTTTTTGAACGAAAGTCTTTTGCCGTTGTTTGTCGCGCCAGCCGTTTTAGAGTTTGCGGCGCGGCCTCATATCCTTGCCGTAGCGAGCGATTGGCTGTGTCTGCAAAGATAAGCGGAAAATCTGACGTTGAATGTAATGCTCTGGTGATTGTATCCGCCGGGGAAAGCCCCGTTGTTGCAACTCCCCGCGTTGAGAGGGTTGCCCGGGCCATATCCAGTGTAGTCATATGAGCGTAGGAACGCGCCTGCTCTGAGAGTTTATGAGAAGGCATGCTTCTGGCGAATACCGCCTCCCCCATGTGCTGAGCCGCTTCCTCAGGTGAAGGGTCTAGTGTGGCGGTCACAGTGACTTGAGGCGCAGTCTGTGTGCGGTTTTGAACTAATCCTTGCGCCACTGTTCGAACCTCTTCGATCGGTGTTCCAGCATCAATATGTTGGTTGGAAAATTCAACACCCAATCCAAAAGTTTCGGACAAAGCACGAATTTCCTGATTGCTTTCTGCTCGGGTTTCCAAAGTTGAAGCACCGCCCGGATTGTTGTTTTGCACCGTTGATTTTTGGGCTGGTGCGCTGCCCTTCTTTTTTGCGTTTGGCACTGGTGTGCTCCTAATGTGTGCACCGGCATCGGCTGGCACCGGAACAAGGGAAACTTCATGCAACATCCAACTAAGAACC
The DNA here is from genome assembly GCA_024279675.1 of Alphaproteobacteria bacterium. GTDB lineage: Bacteria > Pseudomonadota > Alphaproteobacteria > Rhizobiales > Devosiaceae > DROE01. The sequence goes on along the minus strand of JAJRRG010000151.1, from coordinate 17,887 downwards.
GTGCGCACCACGTCGCCGGTATTACCGTCGATAGTGTCCTTAGATTTTTGAATGCTGTAGCCGATTGATACGGCTGAAAAATCACCATTGCGGACAGCTTTGAAGGCCGTATTTCCCGCTGGTGTTTTTGCAAACCGAACTATAGCGATAAGCGAACCCGCTTCGCGTTTTACTTCTGTTACACGTCCCAGGACGCGATCAAGTGAATCTTGCCGGTGACTATCCAGCAAGGGAATGTTTGGGCGTGAAGTGTCAACACCATCAAGGGAAAGCACTTCGCTATACTCGCCGGAAAAATCGTGGCGGCGAACCGGTGCGCCCGTTGAAATTATCATTCCAACCGTGCGCTTTGGCTTGTTGATTGATTTGGGTGCGAGATCCATTGCCCGCTTTTCAAGTTCAAGCACTGGCATGTTTGTCGCCCTTCACTGGATTTTTAGGCTTGGCAGCGATACCCATTTTCTTTTCACGAGCATGATCTGCTGCAATCTCTCGATCTAGCGCCTCGATGTCATAGCCGCGCTCGGCAACGATTTCGGAGCGGGATCGAATGAGATTATCCATTTCCAGAACGGCCGCTTTGGCATCTTTTTCCGGGTCGACCCATTGCCAGGCTGGCGGCAACCATTTGACCGCATGAAACTCGGTGCGATTTTGTTGATAAACGGCCGCACTGATTTTTCCGGTCAACACTTGCCAATGCACAAAATTGTCCCAAATGGGGCGGCAAAGTTGGTGAATGATTGTATTGTGTTGAACACCCTCGGCGAACCGGCGGAACTCAAGAAGCGACGCTCGGGATGAGGAATAGTTTACCTGCGAATAGTCACCGGTGGCTTGTTCGTAAGTTACACCTGCCCCGCTGGCAATACGCCGGTGAATACTCTTGGCAAAATTGACCGTGTCGCCACTGTCAGGCGGGTCAGACCATTCGACCCGACCGCTGCCCGTTTCTACTCGAATTGTGCCAGGCTCGGCTGTTGTATCCAGCGTTTGGTCGGTCTGCTCGCCTTCCATTCCGCCAGCTGTACCGTCCGGGTCATAAAGTGAACCTACAAACATTGCCCCGACTTTGGCTCGCACCAGCATTGCGTCGAGCAACGCGTCCAAGTCTCGGGCGGGTAACAATACCCCCGCAAACCATGATAGGCCGCGAACTTGCCCAGGCTCCAACTGTCTGAACATGTGAATAACTGCGCTCGCTGGATATCTGGTCGATGTTAGACCAATTCCGGCGAGCGCTTCACCCGGTGCGCTTGGGCGAATCCAGTAGGCAATGATCTTGCCGTTTGCGCTAAATTCAACGCCTTGAGTAATTCGGTTTCCAGTTTTGAAAAGTTGAGTTTTTGACCGATCCAGTTGCTCAGGATGCAATCTGCGATATTGTGGCGCGCCAGTTATGAGATCATGTGCTATATGAACCAAGGCCTCGCCGCGCACCACCATGTCCCGAACCAAAATGGCTTGTAGACCATAGAAATCATGTCGCCCATCCGCGTCGGCGCAATTTGTCCACTCAAGAAAGCTTGAGGCTAGATAGTCGCGCACCCCCGGGTTGGAATGTTGCGGCCTGGGAGTAATTCCAGTACCACAAAAATTACTCACAAGAGTTTCACTGGTTCGTATGCCTTCAGGCGTATTAAGCGCCCAAAGAGCGCCGCGGGCTGCAATAACTGAAGCACCCCCGTGGATAATACTGGCGCTTTCCGTTGCCTGTCGAGCACCGCGCCACCTGCGGCCTCCGCTGGCGGCATCAAGAGAGCGCGTTGAGGTGGATCGCGATAGAAGGTTTTTGATAATCGAAATAACTGAGAAAGCCACTATTTGTCACCCTCTTCGGTTTCATCTGCCCCGCCCATAATTTCATCGGCAGTGCCAACCCCGATTGGTAGACCCAATGGTTCAAGCGCCTCATTCATGACCCGCATGCAATTCAGCACTATAAAAACGGAGGGGAGCTGATGCTGTTCGCGCAGTGTGTCTATGTCAGCGTTGTCGGTCATAATATGTCTCCAGTTGTCACCGTCATTGAAAACAAGAAGGATTGGGTCTGCTGCAAAACCAAATGGTTGTGTGAGCAGGTTTGATGCGAAATTGCTCATAAATTCAGCGATCTCAGCATAAACAGCGACAGGAACACCAACCTTGCTCAGTTGGAATGCAACTGAGATCGTAATAGCATCAAGTATCGAAAAACGCCTCCACTTTCCTTTTGCCTTTTGAGATTGCATTGAAAGATTGAGTTGTCCACGTGTGAGCCAATTGCGCACGGTGACTTCTGGAATCCCCAACCCACCGGTAATGGCACCAAGTACAAACCTCGGCCCAGTAACGTTAGCAAGTTTCTCTGCCTTTTCGGCGTCGATTTTCCGCACTAGCTCTAGGGTATCTTTGAATAGTTGATCTTTTGCTTTATCGTCCATACAACACAATACCACTCATTGAATTGATTCGGAACCATTCATTGAATTGTTACAAAATGAAGTGCGCTCGGCAATTACAATTCAGCCGGAGCATTTCGAAAATCCCACTCTTTGTCGCACTCGTCCAGTTCCCGGTCATAGCTGCAATTGCCTGCGGCCCAAGCGGTTTGGCTTCCCCTTTCCTGGGTTGCAATTTCTAGTGCGCCAAGACTTGGCTCATCGTCACCATTTGGCTCGTCATCAACGTCCGGCTCAGCGTCGCCCCCATCCTCATCATCAGCCAAATCTAATTCTCGATCATCACCCGGATCAAAACCTAACGCACCTAGGCCAGTTGTATTTCCAAAACCAAGGTTTGGTTCATGGTCTCCATTCTCTTCTAAGTCTGGATCGTCATCAAAAGTGTCGAGCAACCAAATCAGGTGCTCAACTGTTTGCTCCATGCGTTTTCTTAGGTCGGGCGTGAATTCAAGGAAAAGCGACACATGGGTCGCATTTGTGAAATTAGGCAAACCTTCGGCGGTTGCCGAAAATTGAATATTTGGCATTGGATTGCTCCGTTCGGTGCTTTGTGTTATACTTTGCGCACCATGCACAATATGTCACTTAAAGTCAACACCACGCACAAGGTTGCGCACCATGACCATAAATCCAGCCCAATGTAGAGCCGCTCGAGCGATGATCGGAATGGATCAAATCGAACTTGCTCAACTGGCTAACGTTTCGAGAAACACCATTGTTGGGTTTGAGGGCGAACAACGCACGCCAAACCGCAATAATCTGGAGGCTATCGGACGCGCACTTAGCGATGCTGGCGTCGAGTTTATTGCTGAAAATGGTGGCGGGCCAGGTGTACGGTTGAGGAGGTAACTGTGAATGCTTGAAAAATATAAATCTGATATGGAAAAGCTTGTCCAACGCGGACTTGCCATACAATTAAGTATGAATGTAGGCTTATTCCCAGAATACAAAGCTGAAATTGAAAAGAAACTTGGCGAAACACCTAAGTACGTGGTTGTTGAATCAATATATCAAGGTTGGTATTCTGAGGCTCTCGCCTTGATCACACAACTTATTCCTGACAGAGCCAATGATTTCAAAGAATATTATAGTTCTAACAAATCTAGAAAAGATATCTCTGCCCTTAATTATTCTATGAGCGACTATTTGAGGGGCATAACATCAAGGTATGGAGGGAAAATAACTGTCGATCCTAAGGCTGGAATGGAACCGTTTCGCCAACAATTAGCTATCGTAGAGGGCCTGAAAGATAGGTTCGAGTCCACATTGTTCGACATTAAATCTCTTGTGCAAGCAGACCTGCTGGACAACGAGTTGCAGGCAGCGGAGGAGCTTAATGGCAAAGGATTTGTTCGAGGGGCGGGTGCAATGGCGGGTGTCGTCCTTGAATCTCATTTGGCGTTAATTTCAAATCAACATGGGGTTAGCGTTAGAAAAAAGAACCCGAGCATTGCGGACTGGAACGACGCACTAAAAACAGCAACTGTGCTTGAAGTGTCCCAATGTCGGTTTATCCAACACCTCGGAGATTTGCGCAATAAGTGCGACCATAAACAACAAACTGATCCGACAAAAGAAGAAGTGCATAACTTGATCGAAGGTGTCAGAAAGATCACCAAGACCGTGTACTGAGTGGGGCTTGAATTCTTTTAATGACTAAATTGAAATGGTACGCTATTCTGGGCGTACAGCTGCCTAATTCTGGTGGTTGGCAATGAAATTTTGCAAAAGGAAGTCAAAATGTTCAAAGTTGGTGACGTTGTAATTCTAAAATCAGGTGGCCCCGATATGACGATTTCGACCGTAAGTGATGATGGTGTTCATTGTATTTGGTTCAAAGATGACAATCAAATTAACGGTTTTTTTCCGGCGGACGCTGTTGAGATATCTAATACTGAAATACTAGTATCATAACTGCTAGACATTGAGCATTTTTTGAAACCAAGAAGCCAAGTTATCGGTTCCCCCTAACTAAATCGCACACACCTGTCCGGTTTACAAATATCAACCCATCCAGCCTGACCGGATGACCTTGCGCAAATTTGCGTTAGGTTCCGCTTGCAAACTCAGTTCATCCCGGCGCTGTTGCCAATTTATATTGAGCAATTGCTTTGCGGCAAATCCATAAACCACACAATCCAATGCCTCAGCGGCACGGCCCTGAATGCGTTCAAACCGTCTTGTGGGTTGTCCGCGTGAATAGCGCACTACCAGCCGCTCTGAGGCCAATTGCTCGAACCATACCCGTGGCAGGTCGTTGGCAAAGCGTATGGTGCGCCCATGGCTCAAGCGGGCCAAGATATGTGACTTGATACCATCCACCCCGATGATGAACAGCCGCCCGCCACGGCGTTTTGATTTGGACGCTTCGATCCATGGCCGGTTTCCTGCCGCGCCTTTGCCAGCAACAATCTTGCGGCGGGCGCGAGGGAAACAAAATCCATAAACCGCTTCCATGGTTTCACCGTCACCCGAATCCACAACGGCGGCGTCTATTCCAATCTCACCACCCAGGGCATGGGCAAAGCGCTGCTTGAGCAGCCCGTCCAGCTCGGCCCAGGTTGCATTGTCGTGTGGATCACCCCAAACTACCTTGTGACTGAGCACCAGGCAATCGCCAGCCTCCACCCAACCAAGCCAGGTGCATTCCAACCGGTCTCGTTGCACATCGATGCCCGCAGTCATGGCCAGCACTTCCTCTGGCACGGGTTCAATTCCAAAATCTTCGCGTTGCCCATAGATGCTTTCATCGTCGATATCCTCGCCAGCATCATTCCAGCCCTGCCCCAGCAATGTGTTGACAAAGGTTTGCAAACCAGCCGGATCGCCTTTGACCGCAAGGAACTCTTTTGCCAACTTGCCCCATGTGGCGTTTGCCAACAGGCTCACAAGCGCATTGAGACGAAAACCAGCATGTCCTGCCACTTCGGGCTTGGTTGCCCGCCAGCGACCCGCTGTGACCATTTCCGGCTTGTGCCTTTCCTCGACCACCGACCCGCATTCTGGGCAGGCGTAATAGGCTTCTTCGGGCTTGCCATCGGGCCAGCGAATATCCTCCCAAATAATTTGATGGAAGGCGTCGCACGCCGGGCATGGCACTTCGTAAATCCGGCGATCTGATTGGGCGTAAGATCGGAGCACATGGGAAGTTGCCTCATAAATCGGCGTTGATCCAATGACGATTTTTCGGTCGGCAAAACTCAGGGTGCGCCGTTCGGCCAGCAAAATCGGTGATCCTTCAGCGCCGTTTTCCATGGCGTCCACTTCATCGCAAAGTAACACCCGCACATTGTGCCGGCGCAAATTGCGCGGGGCTTTGGAGGCCACCACCTTGAGACTGCCACCGGGAAAGCGCCGGGCCAGCAATGTGTTGCGCTCATTTTCGCCACCTCGATCACGGGACAACAAGCCACTGAGCGAGGGCGAAGCTGCAAAGATTGGCTCGATGTCAGAAACCATATAGTCGCGGGCGTCGGCCTCAGTTGGCAACAGGGCTAAGATTGGAGCTGGATCATTGGCCACATACCCGGCCAGTGCTCCAGTCAACAGCGTGGTGAAGCCAACCCGCACCGGTTTGACTAGCGTCACCCGTTCGATTGTGGGGTCGCCAATGGCGTCGGCAATCTCACGCTGGAACGGCCATAGGCGAACGTTGCCAGGCAAGGCGGACACATCGGCGGGTAGCGTTATGTTTGCCTCGATCCAGTCGGACAATTTCAATCGAAGCGGCGGCATGAGTGCAGCCAAAGCATTGCGGCGGACGCGCTGCATGGTTTCAGATGTCATTGGATAAATCCTCCAATGTGGAACGAAGTTCGCGATCAATAATTTCCATATCGTGGGCGCTCAAGTGCGCCAGCTGTTGGCGAATGCGCGAGGGGCCAGCCAGCACACCAGAGCGCACCTTTCGCAACACACTGCCCCATTCCCGTTCGACAACGCTGGCCTTGACCAACTCGCCACGCTGCAAAGCGTTCTTAAACTCGGCGGCGTCCGCCTGTTCTTTGGCCAATCGAATGCGCTCTGTGGTGAGCGTGGCTTGTTGGCGTTCCTCTGTGAACGGAATTACGCCCTGTTTTTGTGCCGCGCTGCGGATCGGATTGACATTTTCCGCCAGCCATAACCGGCCTCGGGCCACGTCAATTTTGCCGTCGCCATTCACCGGAAAGCCTTGCTTGATCAGCTGCGATATGCGGCCAGGCGTAAGCCCGACCTTCTTGGCAAATCCGCTCTTAGAAAGCTGCAATGGTTCGCCGATCATGGAGGGATTACTATCCAAGCTATGCGTCTGTTGCATGTCTTTTCCCTATGTAACTTATTGTTTTAGCTTTCAATTTTACCCAAAGTGATTGAAATCCCGGGCGAGACTTCCCCCGCAACGAGCGGCTAAAAGAAGGACCCAATTGTCCTTTGGGCATCGATATTCCCCGCCTGTCAGTTTCCAGAGCCTTGCCGATGTCAGCCATTGAGCACCTCGCTGGCGATCCGCCGAAGCCCGTCAACAATCTCAGACCTTTCCTCGAAGAAATACTCTGGTTCACGATGGGATACGATCAAACGCTCAACGCGTCTTGCTAGATCATCAATCCGCTCTGCAAAGTCATCCTCGGTCGAAGGAAGTATGATTTGGTGATGGTTTCTCATGCCACACCTACTGCCACCGCAAGGTCACGCTGTGCTCTGGCAACGACTGATTGATCAAAGCTCCATGAGCCATCATTGCCTACCAAGCCGGTTCGATTTGTAAGCTCCCCGCATCTGCGAAATAATTCCGGGTCTGAATTGGAATTTACTCTGACGCGGTTTGCAGTCGGTGGCTGGCTCGTGCGCGCGTTAAGTTCTTTTCTTGGTTCTTTCTCTAAGTTAGGTGGACATTTTTGTCCCCCCTCACTGGACACTTTTGTCACCCTTTGCGGACAATTTTGTCCCCCTTTATTGGGGTGAAGGTGGACAATTTTGTCACCCTTTTTTCGTTCATCATTGGCTCGCCGTAATGATGATTCGGAGGGCGAATAGCGAGTGCTAATGCGTGAACCATTTCCTCGCTCCAGGTCGAACCATTTCTTTTCCAGTGCAGCAACCGCACGTTGAACCGTCTTGGTACTCTTGCCGATAGCAGTCGCGATAGTTTGGTGTGAGGGCCAAGCCTTTTCAGACTGGCCATTTATGTGCTTGGTCACAATATACAAGGCTACACGGACAGCTGTGTCGCTCAGGCTTGCATCACAACTCAACAGCATAAGCCATTGCAGCTTGATCTCTTTGAAAGGCCGCAAATCAGACATGAGAGGCCACTCCCCACACAAAACCGCACGCAGCAGGGTAGGTGCTTAATTGCCCATTATGCGGACAAACAGCGGACATACGAAACCGCTCAATGCGGTGTTTGCCCTCTAAGTCGTTGATTTTATTGGTGCACCCGTCGCGATTCGAACGCGAGACCTCTGCCTTCGGAGGGCAGCGCTCTATCCAGCTGAGCTACGGGTGCTGAAAGGCAAAATTGCTTTTCTGTCGCCAGGAGATATTTGCTCCTAACGCGCGCGAACCTAGACCAGTTTGAGAATAGGTGCAACCGACTCTTGCCCGCAAAAAACCCATTGGCAAATAGAGTACATATGTGCATTGCTCACCAACAAAACTATTGGCAAAGGATGTTTTAAAAATGCCCCTCCCCCTCCCCTCAAATGCACGCGCGGTAATCATTGGTGGGGGCGTTGCTGGCGCTTCCGTTGCCTATCATTTGGCCAAGCTTGGATGGAAAGATATTGTTTTGCTTGAACGCAAACAACTTACCTCCGGCACCACCTGGCATGCGGCGGGCCTAATCGGGCAACTTCGCGCCAGTTCAAACATGACGAAACTCGCCAAATATTCCCAGGAACTCTACTTTTCCCTTGAAGCAGAAACAGGGGTCGCCACAGGCATAAAACGCAACGGGTCAATCAGCCTCGCCCTGACGGATGAACGCCTAGAAGAACTTTATCGAGGTGCATCAATGGCACGGGGATTTGGAGTTGAGGTGGAGGAAATTTCACCCGAGGAAGTCACCAACCGCTATCCCCATGTAAATGTAAATGACGTAAAAGGCGCAATCTATTTACCCCAAGACGGACAAGGTGATCCAACAAATATTGCTTTGGCGATGATCAAAGGCGCGCGACAAATGGGCGCCAAAGTTTTTGAAAATGCTAAAGTCTTAAATATCGATACAACGGGCGCGCAGGTACGACAGGTTGAAGTTGAATATGAGGGTGAGATAAGCAAAATAACGACTGAGCACGTGGTCAATTGCGCCGGAATGTGGGCGCAAAATGTAGGAAAAATGGCTGGGACAAACATCCCCTTACATGCATGCGAACATTTTTATATTGTTACCGAGGCTATTGAGGATCTTGCTCAATTGCCGGTTTTACGGGTGCCCGATGAGTGTGCCTATTATAAGGAAGACGCTGGAAAAATTCTATTGGGAGCGTTTGAACCCGTTGCCAAACCATGGGGCATGGATGGGATTCGAGAAGATTTTTGTTTTGACCAACTACCTGAAGACTTTGATCATTTTGAACCAATTTTAGAAAAAGCACTCCAACGTATGCCGCTGTTGAACGAGGTGGGAATACACACGTTTTTCAACGGGCCGGAGAGTTTTACCCCAGACGATCGCTATTATCTGGGAGAGACGCCTCAGGTTAAAAATTCATGGGTTTGCGCTGGTTTTAACTCGGTCGGCATACAGTCGGCAGGCGGTGCGGGAATGGCACTTGCCCAGTGGATGGAGGATGGATCGCCCCCCTTTGACCTTTGGGATGTGAATATTTTGCGCATGCAGCCATTTCAGAATAATCGCCTGTATCTGAAAAACCGCGTAACCGAAACCTTAGGATTGCTTTATGCAGACCATTACCCGTTTCGTCAGTATGAAACAGCGCGTGGTGTGCGACGCTCCCCCATCCATGAACAGCTAAAGTCATTAGGCGCTGTTTTTGGCGAAAGCAGCGGCGTGGAACGGGCAAACTGGTTTGCTGATGCAGAACAGGAACGTGTTTATAATTACTCATGGAAACGCCAGAACTGGTTTGAGAATTCAGCCCGGGAACATTTAGCCGTGCGCGAGAATGTTGGTTTGTTTGACCTAAGCAGCTTTGGTAAAATTTCTGTCGCCGGGCGAGACGCCTGTGATTTTTTACAGAGGCTATGCGCCAATCAAATGGACGTTGAGTTAGGTAAAATCGTTTATACCCAAATGCTCAATTCCAAGGCTGGAATTGAATGCGATTTAACAATTACCAGATTGTCCCAAACTGAGTTTTTACTGGTGGTCCCCGGCGCAAGCATCCAAAAAGATATGGCTTGGTTAAGAGGGCACCTGCGAGACGAGTTTGTGGTCATCTCTGACGTCAGCGCGGGGGAAGCCGTTCTGACCATAATGGGCCCAAAGTCACGCGAATTGATGCAGTTGGTTAGCCCCAATGATTTTTCCAACGACGCCCACCCTTTTGGCACCATGCGCAAAATTGACATAGGTATGGGAGCCGCACGGGCGCATCGCGTAACCTATGTTGGGGAATTAGGATGGGAGCTATATATTCCCAGTGACCAAGCGGGACATATTTTTGGAACAATTGTTGAAGCTGGTAGCCAGATTGGGCTTAAACTATGTGGGTTACATGCCCTTGATTCCTGTCGTATGGAAAAGGCCTATCGCCATTTCGGCCACGATATTACGGATGAAGACCATGTCCTTGAAGCGGGTCTTGGTTTTGCCGTTAAAACTGACAAAGGTGATTTTCTCGGTCGTGAGGCAGTGCTACAAAAGCGCCAAGCGGGACTAAAAAAACGTTTGATACAATTTCAACTGTTAGATCCAGAACCACTTTTATATCATTACGAACCCATTTTACGCGATGGCAAAATTGTCGGGCATATTTCATCAGGATCCTACGGGCATAATCTTGGTGCAGCCATCGGTTTGGGATACGTGCCATGCGCTGGCGAAACAGTCACCCAAATGCTGGAATCCACATACGAAATCGAAATCGCTGGCAAACGTTTCCCGGCGAAGGCGAGCCTAAAGCCCCTTTATGATCCATTATCTGAACGGATAAAATTATGATGGGAAGCCACTTAAGCAATTACCCTATTGAAAGTCACAAACAATATTTAACCATGTTCTGTTGAAATTAAGTAATCCAGTCAGCTAATCTCACAAAGGGAAAAATGGCGCAGCAACAATTAGTTACCGGCGTTGAGCGTACTTTTGACACCAACGAAATCATCGTTTCCAAAACCGATCTCAAGGGGCGTATAACCTATGCCAACGATGTATTTCAAACCATCGCGGGATTCAGTGAAGCTGAACTATTGGGCCAACCCCATTCAATAATTCGCCACCCCGACATGCCGCGATGTGTTTTTAAGCTACTCTGGGACACCCTCGCGACGGGCCACGAAATTTTTGCCTATGTCATCAATCGGTGTAAGAATGGCGACCATTATTGGGTCTATGCCAACGTCACGGCAAGCCGCGGGTTAAACGGCTCAATTATGTCATATCATTCGTCGCGTACTGTGCCAAACAGAGACGTCGTGGATAATGCAATCATCCCACTTTATCGCTCGTTGCTCGCCGAAGAAAAACGCCATTCAAACGCCAAGGCGGGTATGGCCGCTTCATTCCAAATGGTTGTAGATTTACTCAGTGATAATAATATGAATTATGATGAGTTTTTGTTTTCCTTGGCTCGACCAATGGCGCAGGCAAGTTAACGAGCAAGTTAAAATCAAGGCCGCTTCATAAAAGCAAAATATTACTGGGTGCGATACCTCGTAGCGCGAATAACCTGACGCAGACGTGGCAAAACTGAAACATCTATTTTTGTATTAATGAGTGCCGTCCACCACATCAATGCCGACCAGATACTAAAGGCTGCAAATGCCGCAAGAGCCGCACCCGTCAATCCCCAAAGCGGCACCAAAACCATATTGCCCACAACCAGCACGCCCATACCTGCACCAATAGATGGTAAACTCGCCCATGGACGATCATGAATGGAAAGCACCAGCGCCGCAGGGCCAAACGCGCTACGAACCACTAGAGTTAGGCTAAGCAGCGCCAGAGGTATCGTTCCCTCGAGAAAATTGGGTCCAAAAATCATCAATACAAATGGCCCGGCAATCAGGATACCAACAAATAATACCAGCGAAAGACCCACCGCAACAAAGTTCGCATCCCCTACCTTTCGGTAAAATTCGCCCCGATCAGACTTAGCCGCCGCCTCAAACATATCAGGCAAGGAAACCGCATAAACAGCGGTAACGCCAAATGCCATCAATGAAAACATACGCGTACATACGCCAAAGATCGCCAAGGTTTCCCTGTCCATCATGCCCGCCAGCATAATCAGATCAATATCAAAAAAGTACAGGGTTGCCAGATCAATCAACACCCAAGGCAGAGCAAACCGCCACCAGCGTTTGGATTCTTTTCGCTCCGAACTATCATCAGAGGGAAAGTCTTTGACCCGCGCCACAACAAATAAGAAATGTGCAAGCGCTACCAATCCGTAGGAACCACCAAATATCCACAGCATTATTCCCAAACGTTGCTCTTCGTTGGCCAACACCGCCGCAACTACGAAAGCAAGAACCACCAACATGGGCCGGAATAATCCATCGGCAAAAAAACCTGCATAGGGACGTTTTAGCCCCACCAGCACCGCTCCGTTAACAAAGACAACCGCAATCGCCCCAGCTAACAAACTACCCTGCATCCAATATTGAGCAACACTCAACATTAGGTTTTGTGGTATCCAGCCAGTCCATTGAGATATGTCCATAAGCTTGAATTGCGTGGAGGCCACAAACCCAATCAGTCCCAGACTCAGCGCAACCAATAGGACATGGGCATAGGCGCGCAGCATAAACCGCCAAAGCAACTTCCCCTGCCCGTTCGCGCGATATTCCGCTGCAAAATAAGTCCCCACAGTCTGAAATCCTAGGGGCATAAACATGGCCACGAGATTGATCACAGCCATGATAAGCAGATATTCACCCAGCACATCCCCACCCCAAAGTCGGGCAATGGCGGCTTGTACCAGCACAATCATGCCGGCGCCAAACAACCGCATGGCAAAAATAATACTAGATTGAGACGCAAGACGGGTTTTTAGGCTCATTTTTTCTTTTGATCCGGCGAAGCGAGATCAGAACGCACCTTTTCAACCACGCCGCGTAACCAATTCACTTGATCGCGGGCGAAATAGGCAAAATTCCCTGCCAAGCGGGCCCGCATTTTTGATGCATAATTCATAACCGGTGCCACAGGCTCAATATGCCCTTGGGAGCCAGCCATCCCTTTTTTGAATTGATGTAATCCCTGGAAACCATCGGTTCCCCCAAGATCGTACCAACGCGCTTCTGTATTGTCGCGCAACCAGCGGATAATTTCCCAATGCATGAAATACCCGGCCCTAAGCGGCAATGCCTTGGCGTTAGTAGCCCCATAAAGATAAACCGCCGTGTCTCCAGTTTTGAAAATTATCGCCCCGGCAACAACTTCCCCTTCATGTCGAACAAAAAACAGCTCTGGCCGCAATTTCTCATCCTCTAAAGCCATCAGCTCTGGAATTAAGTCGTAGGCAGAATGGTCGGCAAATTTCTTGCGCTCATTCATTATCGTATACAGTTCATCAAACTCTGACAGACGCGATGCGGGGGCCGGCTCAAATACCAGATCATTTTTGTTGGATTTATTCAGATGGTAGCGCCATTTTTGAGCAAAACTTTTGCGTTGCTCTTCGTCGCTTAGGCGCAAATTCACCAAATAGCGGTTCGGGAATTCCAATTGCGAACCTGGAACAAACCCACGTTCACGCAAATGCTCCAACGCCATGTTGACCGGTGAAGGACTAACCTTGGGAAGGACGGAAACCATCATGCCCCGTTTGTCAGCATATTCCCCAATCAGCATTTCCACAATTTTACCGTAGATAACATGCGCATTGTCAGCCTGATTATCCACCAGCATTGGGCCCCATTTTGCCACGGCAATCTTGCCAATACCCAGCGGCAATGATTGAACCATGATCATCACCCCGCCCACAAGTTTGCCCTGAATGTAAAACAAATTCGGCTCGTAACTTACGTTGGGCCAACGCCCCTTGGTAAAAGTAAACATCTGTTCTTGAGCCGCCCCATCAAACTGGGCGATATGTTGATCCCAAATTTCGCCGGACACACGTTCGACTTTTACCATGCCTAAAGAGTTGGATTGAGGCGGGCTGGTCTCAGCTGTCTCAACGTCAATCACAGGGGAAACAGGGGAAGGTGCAGAATGAAGGGGCTCAGCTATAACACTCATGGTCACAATTTTTCCAAATTCAAAAATAAGATTTCGGAGATAATTTAGCAGTGTAACAAAGCCAAATTGTTTACAATTGTAACTTGTCTTGGACAATCACGTTATATGGTAATCAAACTATTGACGCCAATCCATCCCACGCAAAGCAGTGCCAGAAGTCGCCCAAAGGCCAATCCCTAATGCGCGCCAAATCCAAACAGTGAAACGCCACTGTTTAGCATTACTTCTTCTGCCCCATGGAACATCATTCGCAAGGCTACAAAAACTATGATCAGCAGACCAAAATAACCAATCCAGCGGTGTTTAGTCAGCAGGTTCGCAATGAATGATGCCGCAATGCCCATGAGCGCAATTGATAATAAAAGCCCAAATGCCAAGATTACAGGATGATCGCGCGCGGCCCCCGCAACCGCCAGCACATTATCCAACGACATCGAAACATCAGCAATAAGTATATGGATTACCGCCTGACGAAAGTTTTTCGTCAGTTTGGCGTCCCCGGCATCTAGGGCGACATTATCCCCATCCAGATCAAGGGACGCAATTTCAGGCGCTCCCTCGCGAAGCTCCTGCCACATTTTCCAGCAGACCCAGAGTAACAATAAGCCACCGGCAAGCAGCAGCCCAACAATTGCCAATAATTGGGTTGCGATCAGCGCAAAAATAATACGTAAAACCGTTGCCGCCAAAATGCCAAAGACAATGGCTTTCCTGCGTAAAGAGGGATGAACCGAAGCCGCCGCCAGTCCAATGACAACGGCATTGTCCCCTGCCAAAACCAAATCAATCATCACAACTTGAAACAAGGCACCAAGGGCTGCAGTATCAATGCTAAGCAAAAATCAATTCTCCACGATCAAACACGTTTGGCACAAGCCTTAGGGCCAGTTCCGAGACCTAACTCCATCGACCTACACCATTCAGGTATGTTTAGGGTCAGGACCTGTTAAATTCATCCATTCTGCGCCAATAGATTTTGTTTCTGAGCAGGCGCAGAAACGAAGGATACTATATAGTATTCAAGGTTTTGCAACGCATTCAGGGACAAAATATATACGCGCCCAAAGGGTTTGAAAGAGAGTATTCATCTAATGCATATCGTCGCTCAAAAAGGTATAAACATTGTTTCTCGCCGCTTCACCTTATCTAAACACTCTCTTTCAAACAGAATTGCACGAATTTAACAGGTTCTGACCCTAGGTACTTGGAATGTAATCAACACCCCTATCAGGTGTTTTCCCCTATATATTCTGCCACAATTTCTGCGGCGCTGATATTGGGCACAATTCCAAGGGCCAATGCACGGCGCGCATGCAGAGTTCCCGGCCAGGAGGCTACCATCGACAAAATGCTCTCATCAATATCAAAACTAACCAGATCTCGCTGGGACACTGATGTAGCCGCCTCCAACGCATCCAACATTTGACTAACGCTCACCTTAACCGCCGGGAGCATCAAAATACGTGGCCAACCAAAATCCTGAGCCGACATATTGTGGATTTTAACAATTGCTTCAATCAACCTTGCCGGGGACATAAGGGCGATTTCTGTTTCCAGAGGCACGGGACATATGGTTGGTTTTCCAGCCACCGGCTCACGAATAATATTGGAAATAAACGACGAATTGGCCTTATTAGCCCTGCCCGGTCTGACCCCGATGGTGGGAAACCGTAAGGAGCGCCCATCAAATAACCCCCGACGGGAATAATCCCCGATCAGCAACTCACAACACAGTTTTTGCGCCCCGTAAGAACTCATCGGCGTTGCAATGGTGGCATCATCCACATCGCCCCCCTCCCCCCCGTAAACAGCAACGGAACTTGCAAAAATTAATTTGGGCGCACGCCCGCTTTCCGCCAGAATATCCATGAGCATGCGCGTACCATCAAGGTTTACCCTCAGACCAAGGGCCAGATCAGCCTCCGCGCCTCCACTTACAACTGAAGCGAAGTGGAACACGCTATCCGCCCCCTTAAGAACGCTTGCAAGTGCTGCCCGATCATCGGCTTGTCCCTGCACTATTTTTAACCGCACATCTTCGATGCCTTTTCCATGCGCAAAACCCTCGGGCTCAATCATGTCAAAGATCACCAACTCGCTGATTTTCTTTTCAACCCCTGATTGGTCGACAAGAGACCCACGCTCAAGTAAATCTTTCGCCAGCCGCCCACCAATAAAGCCTGCCCCGCCTGTAATAACAATTTTCAAAATATCAATTCCCTAAAAATTAGTCGGTAACAATCACTTCTGAATTTCCACCTGATGCGGATAGGGAATCGTAATTCCCCCGGCATCAAACCCCTCTTTGACTGACTTTGTTAAGTCATACATCACGTCCCAATAATGCTCAGGCTTACACCAGACACGCATTTCAATATCAACGGAACTGTCCCCAAGCCCGAAAACTTTGGCCCATGGTTGCTCGCGGCTAGTGATCACATCTGGATGCGCCCCAGCAACATCTTTGATAATTTGCATCGCCGTGTCCATGTCGTCCCCATAATCAATGCCAAAAACCACATCGACCCGCCGAAGCCCCAATGAGGAATAATTTTTGATGGTTGAGCTAAGACATGCAGCATTTGGCATGATCAGTTTCACATTATCCAATGTGCGCAGGCTCGTAGAAAATATGTTAATTTCCTCAGCGTACCCTTCTTCGCCATTTAATTGCACATAGTCCCCCACTTTGTAGGGCCGAAAAACGATCAATAAAATCCCCGCCGCGACATTGCTCATTGTCCCTTGCAGAGCCAGCCCGATGGCAAGGGTCATTGCTGCAAAAATTGTGAATATTTTGGCAACATCAACACCAACAATACCAACCGCGATCAGTAACGTTGCGATCAATAAAATATAACGCGTTATGGAAGCGAAAAAATTGCCGAGTGTCGTGTCAATATGCGCGCTCTCGGTGGTAATCTCAAAAACTCTTTTATGAATTTTGCTGGCAAGTGAAATTCCAACCCAAAGTACAATCAGAGATAGAATAAGCTTGGGGGCAAACACAATCACGTGCCCCAGAGCAATATTGCTATATGTCTCAGCCAATTGACTAAAGTTGGTGTAAAGAACATCCATGTTCAGGCTTCTTTCCTGACAATGCTCGTATGGGGATAAGGAATTTCGATGCCGGCCCCATCCAGAGCCTTCTTTACACGATAGGGCAAATCCATTTCAATTAAACGGTGATCATCGGCCTTGCACCACACACGCAGTTCCAAATTGACAGATGAATCCCCAAGCGAAACCACCTTGGCCCAAGGCGCCGGATCCACAAGTATCCGCCCATCCCCCTTGCAAACACTCAACAACGCAACGATTGTTTCGTTAAGATCAGCCCCATAGTCCACGCCAAATTCCATATCAAGGCGTCGGTTTTTATAGGCATAATTGTTCTTGATGTTATTGCTAAGAACCGCCCCGTTTCCAATAATTATCTCCACGTTCTCCCGCGTTCTCATCCGCGTAGCGAACAGGGCTAAATTGGTCACGACCCCTTCGCATCCGTTTAGCTCAACCTCATCCCCCACATTATAGGGGCGCAAAATTATCAACACAATTCCTGATGCCAAGTCACCCAACGCGCCCTGAAGAGCAAAGCCAATTGCCAAAACCAAGGCACTCACAACCGTTGCTAAAAATCCCATGGAAATCGATAAAGCAGAAAGCGCCGCAACAATAATCAGTGCCATCACCGCAAAATATATGGTTGAACCAAAAAAACCAGCGAGGGTTTTGTCCACATTGGGGATGTTTAGGACCCAACGATTAACCACCTGCATAACGCGGCCAAGCACAAATTTCCCGATAAACAATATGGCCAGTGCCAACAATAACCGTGGCGCAAACTCAACAACCACACCGGGTATTTCATTGAGTTTTTCCACTAGTACTTCCAAAAACGTTTCCCCGGCGGACCACAATTCACAAACGAAATTTGGTAGGCGCGGCAGGGTTCGAACCTGCGACAAGCCGATTAAGAGTCGGCTGCTCTACCAACTGAGCTACGCGCCCTTACCAAATCACCCTTCACTTAGCAAAGCCACTGGCATGTGTCCAACAAGTCTTGTAAACAATTGCACGT
>JAJRRG010000150.1 GCA_024279675.1 Alphaproteobacteria bacterium | reverse complement strand
TTTGCATAAAAATATAGGCAAATTGAGTAAATCTTAGGGAGCAGTTAACGATTTAATGGGTAAATTTGGGCCAAATCCCCAAGTGAGGCCTGATATGAGTATCAATTTAACTATTCCAGACATTCAAGAACTTAAACCACGTATCACCGTTTTTGGTGTTGGCGGGGCTGGTGGAAACGCTGTGAACAATATGATTGAATCCGGCCTAGATGGGGTGGATTTTGTGGTGGCTAACACGGACGCTCAGGCCCTGGCCTTATCAAAAGCGAACCGAGTTATTCAACTGGGTGTTGCCGTTACCGAAGGATTGGGTGCAGGGTCGCACCCGGATGTCGGCAAGGCGGCCGCCGAAGAAAGCATGGACGAGATCAATGATCATCTGTCTGGCTCGCACATGGTGTTTATCACTGCGGGTATGGGTGGTGGCACCGGAACCGGGGCCGCACCTGTTGTTGCTCGGGCGGCACGCGAACTTGGCATTCTTACCGTTGGTGTTGTCACCAAGCCGTTTCAGTTTGAAGGCCAGCGTCGGATGAATTTGGCCGAGAACGGTATTGATGAATTGCATCGGCATGTGGACACTTTATTGGTGATTCCAAACCAAAATCTGTTCAGGGTTGCGAACGAAAAAACCACTTTTGCCGATGCCTTTGGTATGGCGGATGAGGTGCTTTATTCTGGGGTTGCCTGTATTACGGACCTAATGGTCAAAGAGGGTTTGATCAATCTTGATTTTGCTGATGTGCGCTCTGTTATGCGTGGCATGGGCAAGGCGATGATGGGAACCGGGGAAGCCTCTGGTGAAGACCGGGCGCGTCATGCGGCGGAAGCGGCGATTTCAAATCCGTTGCTGGATGATGTGTCGATTCAAGGTGCACGTGGCTTGCTCGTTTCGATCACGGGCGGTCAGGATATGACACTTTATGAAGTTGACGAAGCGGCCAGCCGCATTCGAGAAGAAGTTGGTGCGGAAGCCAATGTTATTTTTGGTGCCACGTTTGATGATAAGCTTGAAGGGGCCATTCGTGTCTCGGTTGTTGCCACCGGAACCGAAGCGGCAATGGTGCAGGCGATGGATCCTGTGCAACCCAATCCTGAACGCGCGGTGATTGCGCCCAAGAGGGAAGAACCTATAGCCCATTCAACACCAAGTCTTAGCAATGAAGATATTGGAAATCAGCTGGAAGCGGCGATGGCTGATGCTGTTCTGGAGCGGGCAAGTTCTGTTCAGATCAATGAAGTTGCGGGCGAAGTGAGTGTGGAGCCCTATGTTTCTTCACCCAGCATCAACATGGCAATTGATGAGAACGTTCAACGCACCGACGCACCCATGCCAAGTGCTTATGTACCCCAGGCTGCGACGCGCCCCGAAGGGACACGCCGTATTCCACGTACTGATGAAATGCCGGCACTGGCTCAGAAAGTTATGGCCGAGAAGGAACAGGGCGAAGCTACAAAGCCACTTAATGCTCCCCGGGCGTTGCTCAGGAGATTGGCCTCCAATGTGGGACTAAATCTTAAGGGCAAAGATGAGGCAAGTGTTGCGTCCCCCGATGATCTTGATGCACGTCAGGCGATTGAAGCGCCAACCGCGCGTCCCTCAGCTCCAGCAGAACCAAGCGGTGCGCGGGGAAATTTGGATACAACTGGCCGGGTTTCTGCACCAGTTAAATCCTCAGAACAAATTGAAATACCTGCCTTTTTGCGTAAGCACGGCTAAGAATTTTTATAAAATGTCAATTTTTTACCGACACGGGGTTCCGTGTCGGTTTTTTTTTGGTTAGAGTTACCCCCAAGGGTAGTATGTTGAGGTAGTGAGTATGCATAAGATTTCCGCGCGACAGTGTACGCTGGGTGGTACTGTTAGCTTCGATGGAATTGGCGTGCACAGTGCGACACCTATTACGCTGGTTATTAAGCCAGCCCCGGCAGGTTCGGGTTATCTCATATCTCGAACATTGGAAGACGGACGTGTTGTTGGCCCTGTAATTGCCGACTTTTCGCGGGTCACTCGCACAACTCTTTGCACCACAGTAGATTTGGGCGATTCGGTAAGCGTGGCGACGATTGAGCATGTGATTTCGGCCCTAAGTGGACTTGGAATCGACAATGCGATGATTTCGCTAAATGGCCCTGAATGTCCAATTATGGATGGCAGCGCGGCCCCCTTTGTTGAGGCAATTATTGCCAAGGGTCTGCAAGTTCAGGTTGCGATGCGTAAATACATCAAGATTTTACGGACTGTAACTGTGCGCAATAATGATTCATTTGCGGCCCTTGAACCCTATAATGGGCGTGCCCTGGATTTGGAAATTGATTTCAATAATAAGACCATTGGCCGCCAACGTATGATATTTGAATGGACACCGCGCCGCTATGTCGAGGATGTTAGTCGCGCGCGTACCTTCGGGTGTATGAAAGATGCGCAGGTACTGCGTCAGGCAGGGTACGCATTGGGGTCTTCAATGGAAAATTCCATCGCCATTGAAAATGATAAAATTCTTAATCCCGAACCTTTGCGCTATCAGGATGAATTTGTCCGGCACAAGCTGTTGGATGCGGTTGGTGATCTGGCCCTGAGTGGCATGCCGCTTTACGGGCGTTTCAAATCTTACAAGGGTGGACACGCGTTAAATGCGCTTGTGTTGACGAGTTTATTTGCCAATAAGGCAAACTATGAAATTGTTTCGGCGGACGAATTGCCGCTGGCATTTGATTCTCTGGATGATTTGCCTGAGGGGCTGGATTTGAAATCATACCTGAGATCAGTTGGCTAAGTGCAAATTGGGCATGGAATTGGTAAATATTTGCCACAGTTTTGATCAATTTAATCTTTAAGCACCAATCATAGATATATTTTGTGGTAAGATTGACCTACAAGGCATTCTATAAGCGCAAAGATGCAAAGATTTTAGAACAATAGAGAGCGGCAAATAGTGAATATTTTAGCGAGCCAAATTTTTCGTTTGACCCGAATGATACTTGTCATGGTGGGGCTGAGTGTATCGCTGTCCGCCTGTACCGGGTTTAACCTTTTTGGGCCGGAAAAAATCGAAGAAGAAGAAATTATTGCGCCTGAAATTCTTCATCAGTCGGCTTTGGACGACATTGACCGGCAGTTCTACAATACTGCCCTGAGATCACTTGAAAAGCTTGAGCGCCAGCATCCCTATTCTCAATACAATCAACGGGCAAAGCTGATGATTGTATTTTCCAATTTCAGAACTGGCAAGTTTGAAGAAGCTGTACTGGCCTCCGACCGATATCTGGCGCTGTTCCCCTCATCGGCTGACGTGGATTATGTTTTGTACCTCAAAGGCTCGTCCTATTTTAAGCAAATTAAGGACATTACGCGGGATCAACAGTTGGCGCAGGACTCCATTGATACCTATTCGCTGCTCGTGGCGAACTTCCCAAGTTCTAAATATATTCCAGACGCCCGTGAAAATATGCGCGTGGCGTTTGATCAACTTGCCGGCAAAGAAATGTCAGTAGGGCGCTACTATTTAGGAAACGGCCAAATCACAGCGTCGATAAACCGGTTCCGCACGGTTGTTGAAAAATATCAAACTTCAACCCACATTGAAGAAGCGCTGCACCGCTTGACCGAGGGGTATTTGCAACTTGGTCTGGTGTCCGAGGCGCAATCTTCTGCGGCGGTTTTAGGGCTAAATTATCCTTCCAGTTCCTGGTATCAATTGTCCTACGATTTGCTTCAAACCCAAGGGGTGACCCCTGAAGCAATTTCTGGAACTCAGATCAACGGTGCTTTACAGCTTGAACCCAGATAGACTCCAACGCTACATTTTTGCAGTTTAATTCATCAATGGAATGTTGATGGGGAATGTTGCTGGTTTTGAAAGTATCAAAACCTGAATAAATCCCTTATTGTGTACCAGCACACCCAACGCTAGATTCGTTGTGTGGTGTTTGGCTTATCGTTGATTTTTGGATTTTATCTGTACCATGCTTATCGGGTTATCTGTTCGAAATATTGTCCTGATTGACAGGCTTGACCTGAGCTTTGAAGGTGGGTTGAGCGTTTTGACCGGCGAAACGGGGGCCGGGAAATCGATTTTGCTCGATGCACTGACCCTGGCGCTCGGGGGACGTGGGGATCAGGGGCTGGTACGCCGGGGCCATGACAATGGGCAAGTGAGTGCGATATTTCACCTTGGGCCTGAGAGTGCTGCTTTTAAGATACTGCGTGACAATGATTTTTTGGAGGAGGCTCCCTCTGAGGAGATTCTTGCTGGGGGGACAGAACTTATATTGCGCCGGGTGCAATATGGGGATGGGCGGACACGTGCTTTTATCAATGATACGCCTGTATCGGCGCAATTGCTGAAAAAAGTCGGGCAGGCGCTGGTGGAAATCCATGGGCAACATGATGAGCGGGCATTGGTCGACGTGCACATGCACCGGGCTTTACTCGATGCATTTGGGGGCAATGGAACACATGTGGATCGGGTGAGTAAATGCTATGGCAAACTTATGCATTTGCAGGAAGAAGTTGACCGTCAGGAAAAGATGATTGCCAAGGCGCAGCGGGATGAGGAATTTGCCGCCTTTGCCGTTGAAGAATTGAGCCAATTGTCGGCCAATGTGGGGGAAGAGCACGAGTTGGCCGAGCGGCGCCGCGCTCTCATGGCGCTGGAAAAAGCGGCGGATGAGATTGTGGATGCGGATAAAATTCTTGGTGGCCCTTCCGCACCAGTGGCGACCTTAACGGCCCTATTGCGGCGTTTACAGCGCAAGGATGAAGCTGAAATAGCCGTGTTCCTGCCCTTGATTGAAGGACTTGATGCTTCGCTGATCGCCCTTGATCAAACCGAAGAGGCGCTGGAGACGATCAAGCGCGATATGGATTTTGATCCCAATGAACTGAATGCGACTGAGGAGCGTTTGTTTGCCCTTAGAGCCATGGCGCGCAAGCATCATGTCACATGCGATGAACTGGGGGCCGTGCTGGCGAAATATGAAGCTGATTTGGTGGCGCTTAAAACCGGTAGCGATGATCTGGTGGCATTACGGGTTAAGCACGAGGAAGCCTTAACGGCGTATCAAAAGAGCGCAGGGCGATTGTCAGATGTGCGGGCTAAGGCAGGAAGTGCGCTTGAGGTGGCCCTAGCGACAGAATTGCCTGATTTGAAGCTTGGCGCGGCGCGGTTTATCGTAGAATTAAAACGGGATGAGGAAAAAATTCTAGCGAGCGGTTTTGATAGTGTTAGCTTTAACGTTCAAACCAATCCGGGCACAGTGGCGGGGCCAATCCTCAAAGTGGCCTCGGGGGGGGAATTGTCGCGATTTTTGCTGGCGCTCAAAGTGGTGCTGGCCGATCGCGGTTCAGCGCCCGTTTTGATTTTTGATGAAATTGATACCGGGGTCGGGGGTGCCGTGGCCGATGCCATGGGCCGACGGCTGGAACGGTTGGCCAAGGATGTGCAGGTTCTCACTGTGACCCATGCACCCCAAGTTGCGGCACGGGCCTCAACACATATGCTGATTGAAAAGCAATTGAATGAAACGGGACAATCCATGCGCACCCATGTTCGGCTGTTAGACACCGCGCAAAAAGGGGAAGAAATTGCCCGGATGCTGGCTGGAGCCGAAATTAGCGATGAGGCACGGGCGGCGGCCAAGCGGCTTATTTCCGAGGTGGGATGATGGGTAAGAATAAAAAAATTCTTTCTAATTTGAGTGTAGAGGATGAAGCTACAATTATCACTGATGATTGGTTGACAGTATATCCAAATGCTAGCAAGGAAAGTATTTATTCAGCATTGAAAAAAGTTCCTTCCGATATTCGTCGAGGGCTATATTCGAGCCTTCATCAAACATTGGAACTGGAACCAAATTTTAGAAAAGTTAAAACCCTTGGGAAGTTTCCTGAGTTGTTAACAAAATTGCGAGAGCTGTCTAGTGTTCTGGTTCGTTTGATTGAAGATGCAAAACGCCAGTATTATGTTGTTAATCAACCACGGTATTCCGATGCGGAGTATGATCAACTGGAGATTTTTGCTGAAAAAGTAGTTCGGTCCCGAATCGAACTTCTAGAATTTTATAAGCGCCTTCAAAAACTTGCCCCAGGTCCCGCCGAGGGCTTTTCCAAAGTCACACATCTTGTGCCGATGCTCTCGCTGGGTAATGCATTTAGCGATGGGGATGTGCGTGATTTTGTCGGACGCGGGGAGCGGTTTTTTGGTCAGGACAAGGGGCTGGAATTGGCTTTTACTGCTGATCCCAAGATTGACGGCCTGTCCGCTTCCTTGCGATATGAAAACGGTGTCTTTGTGCAAGGGGCAACCCGGGGGGATGGCACAACGGGGGAGGATATCACCGCTAACCTGAACACCATTGCTGATATTCCAGCAAAACTCAAAGGCACGGGCTGGCCCGAATCAATTGAAATTCGGGGCGAAGTTTATATGAGCCATGCGGACTTTGCCGCGTTGAATAAGCGGGCTGAGGAAACCGGCGGGCAGACCTATGTCAACCCGCGCAACACGGCGGCGGGGTCTTTGCGTCAACTGGATAGCTCGATCACCGCCAGCCGTAATTTGAAGTTTTTTGCCTATGCGTGGGGGTATGTATCCGCGCCTTTTGCCAACACCCAATGGGAAGCAATTGAGAAACTAAGGGCGTGGGGGTTCAAGACCAATCCGCTGACTTTGCGCACAACAAGCGTTGAGGAAATGCTGGATCACTATCGCAAAATTGAGGAACAACGCGCCTCCCTTGGGTATGACATTGACGGGGTGGTGTATAAGCTTGATCGGCTGGATTTGCAGGAACGCTGGGGATTTGTTGCCCGCGCCCCGCGCTGGGCCATTGCCCATAAATTTCCGGCGGAACAGGCCAGCACCGTGCTTGAGGCCATCGATATTCAAGTGGGGCGGACCGGTGCGTTGACCCCCGTGGCGCGGCTCAAGGCGGTAACTGTTGGCGGTGTCGTGGTAACCAATGCGACGCTGCATAATGAAGATGAAATTGCACGCAAGGATATCCGGATTGGTGACACAGTTGTGGTTCAGCGGGCCGGGGATGTTATTCCGCAGGTGGTCAAGGTCATCATGGAAAAACGCCCAAGCACTTCTATCCCTTATGTTTTTCCCAAAATCTGCCCCGTGTGTGGTTCTAAGGCCAGCCGGGAAGTTAACGATAACAGCGGTGAGGCAGACGTTGTAACTCGCTGCACCGGTGGCCTGATTTGTGAGGCCCAGGCAGTGGAGCAACTTAAACATTTTGTCTCGCGGCGGGCGCTGGATATTGATGGGTTGGGTGACAAGCAAATCGCGGCGTTTTATGCCCAAGGTCGGGTGAAACAGCCAGCGGATATTTTTACCCTTGAGGCGCGGGATGGTGTGGATTTTGAAAAACTTTCGCGCCAGGAGGGGTGGGGTGTGCAGTCGGCCACCAACCTGTTTGCGGCCATTGATGCACGCCGCAGCCCGGATTTAGACCGGTTGATATTTGGCCTTGGCATTCGCCATGTGGGGGAAACAACCGGCGCTTTGTTTGCCAAAACTTTCAGCACTTTTGACGCGTTTGAAAATATTGCCACGGCTGTGGGGGCCGGGGATATAGAGGCGAAAGAGACTTTGCTTGCGATCGATGGAATCGGGGGGACGGTGGTCAACTCACTGGGTTCATTTTTTGCCAATGCACGCAACAAACAGGCCGTGGACGATCTGTTGGAGCAAATTTCGCCGGCCCCGTATGTGCTAGAAATTGCTGATGACAGCAAGGTTGCCGGGAAAACAGTGGTGTTTACCGGTTCGCTTGAAAAGATGACTCGGGCCGAAGCCAAGGCCATGGCCGAGCGGCTGGGGGCTAAGGTTTCCGGTTCGGTATCGAAAAAAACCGACATTTGAGTTGCAGGACCAGGGGCAGGCTCAAAGCTGAAAAAGGCTGAAGAACTGGGCCTGTTGGTAATGGATGAAGACGGTTGGCTGGAACTTGTGGGGGCATAAATGTGCTGGCCCTCGTTACATCTATAATATTCCCCCACCCTCATTCCCTCCCCACGAGGGGGAGGGAAGCAGATTGTATTTCAAGGCCCGTGCTGCGCGCGGGGCATTAGAATAGTGCTGGAGAATAGTGCTGGGGGATAAAGTTATGTGTGAGATGCGGCTATTTCTTTCTCCCTCCCCCTTGTGGGGAGGGCAGGGGTGGGGGACAATATTGAACTAAAAATTCAATTTTAAGACCCGTTGTTCTTTGCGCGCTCCCCATGTGGTATTAGAGAAATTGACGGGTAAATCATGGAATTAAATTGCAGCCGTTGCTTTTTCCAACCATGCTAGTTGATCGCCTTCAAGGCTGGGGCCTATCTCTTTGAGCACCCGCGTGTGATAGGCATTGAGCCAGTCGCGTTCAATTTCAGTGAGCATGTTTACTTCAATCAACCGCGTATCGATGGGGGCTAAAGTCAGGGTTTCAAAGGCCAACCACCCATCTGAAATTTCACTGTCCACAATGTGAATTAGGTTTTCAATGCGGATGCCATATTCCCCCTCAAGGTAAAAACCCGGCTCATTAGAGAGGATCATGCCTTTTTCAAGTTTTACGTTATTCAACGGGGAAATACTAGCAGGCCCCTCATGCACGGATAGGAATGCTCCCACACCGTGGCCAGTGCCATGATTGTAATTCAGGCCGATCTGCCAGAGGAATTGTCGGGCCAAGATATCAAGATGCGCGCCGGTGGTGTTGGGCAAAAATTGCAAAACAGTAATGGCGATCATACCCTTAAGTACGCGGGTATTGCGGTCTTTTTGCTCCTTCGTGACGGAACCGGTGAACATGGTGCGGGTAATGTCCGTGGTGCCGCTTAGATATTGTCCGCCACTATCCACCAGCATCAACTCACCGGGGACGAGTTTGCGATTGGAGGAATTTGTTACTCGATAATGCACGATTGCGCCATTGGGGCCGGAACCTGAAATGGTTTCAAAGGAAATATCGACCAGCGTTTTTTCTTTGCGCCGAAAAGCCTCAAGTGAGGTGGCAATGTCGATTTCGGTTAATATTCCTGTTTCACAATGCAGATCAAACCAGCAGAGGAATTGTGCCATGGCGATCCCGTCAAGCCGATGGGCTTCACGCATGCCAGCAAGTTCCGCCGCATTTTTGATGGCCTTGGGGAGCATGTTGGGGTCAGTTTTTTTGATTAGGTTTGCGCCACCCTTGGTGAGAATTTCCAGCACCGCATTGGGGCAGGAAGTAGGATCAACCCATATCTTTGCCTTGTTAGCGCCCAGAGTTTTTAATGCTGCTGCGAATTGATCCGCAGGGACAATATTTAATACAGCACCGAGCTGATCCATCTGCGTTGCGTTAAGTTTTTCTCTATCAACAAACAGGCTGGGCTTCCCAGTTTTTGGCACAATGGCAAAACTAAGCACCACGGGGGTATTTGGCACATCGCGCCCACGAATGTTAAATAACCAGTTGATGGAATCGGGGAGGGTGAGCACTAAATTGTCAGCGCCTTCTTCGTTCAGGGTCTTTTGCAAATAGATCAGTTTATCCTCACGGGAAACACCGGCGCGGTTGGGGCCGAGCAATTCCACTTCCCCTTTTGGCGGTTGGGGCCTATCGCCCCATATGGCATCCACCAGATTATTTCCCGGCACGAGGGTGCAATTTTCCTCAGGGATTTTGTTGAGATTTTTCACTTCATCTGGGGTGTGTAGCCACGGGTCAAAACCAAGTTTTGCGCCGGCGGGCAAATTCTGCGTTATCCAATCGTTGAGCTTATCATCTGGGGTTTTAAGAACCTCAAATATGTTGGTGTCGGTTTGTGCCGGCCCTTGAATGGTGTAGCGTCCATCAACGAACAGGGCGGCCTTATCTTTGGCCACAATGGCAATGCCAGCGGAACCGGTGAACCCGGTGATATAGGCTAGGCGCTGTTCGCTGTTGGGCAGGGATTCGCCACGATGGGCATCCGCAAGGGGAATGAGAAATGCGTCCAATCCGTTTTCATCCAGTTTTTTCCGCAGGGCTGCAACCCGTGGGGCGACATTGGCGGGGTTGGAAATATCCTCAAAGGATTGATATAGGGTTGGCTCTAATTCGATACGCATCAGGGGGAATCTCTCAAACATTATTGCCATGCAAGAATGGCATATCTGAAATGCGTTGCAAGGGCTAACTGATGAAATGTGGGTGCTCTATATTGGTGTTATCACAATAATAGAGTTGGAAAGATACATCATGACCAAATCAAAAAATCTCTTCGTTCGTGCATTTGACGCCGTTATTGAAGGCCGTGTTCGCTCGACAGCTCGCAATGTAGCGATATATCGCAAAAAATTTGATCTGGACTAAGTTTGGATTGTAATCCGAGGGTTAGTTTATCTTTTAGGTTTGGATTTCTTGACCTTTTCCAAAAGCAGGGTTGTCCATTCGTTGCGCACAATGCGCGAGTTTAAGACAATGTTCTGCTTTTTATAGGCCTTGATAACTTTACTGGCTTGGGTATTCAAAATACCTGATAATATGATGTTAGCGCCCGCCGCTGAAGCAGCGCTAATATCGGGGGCTAGTTCGGCGAGCGGCCCGGCCAAGATGTTGGCGACCAGCAAGTCATAAGGCCCGCTTTTCTTTATTTTCTTGTGGTTTAGTCCAACCGCTTCGATGGGCTTGATCCATTTCTCAACCTGATTGAGCTTGGCATTGTCCTTGGTGGTTTTAACGGCCACGGGGTCAATGTCAGTGGCGACAATTTTGCGCCTTAGCCGTTTGGCCAGCGCAATAGCCAAAACCCCGGTTCCCGTACCAATGTCAATAATTCGCTTTGGCCGCGTATCCTTTAACACACTATGGATGGCTTCAAGGCACCCGGACGTGGTTTCGTGATGGCCGGTACCAAAGGCTTGCGCTGCCTCAATGTGGATGGGGATCACGCCGTTTGGAATGTGCTTAGCATTGTGCCCCGCATGGATAAAAAATCCGCCCGCATTTACCGGTGGCAAGCCCTCAAGGGATTTGGCAATCCAATCAATAGCAGGGTCAATCTTTTCCTTGGTGAATTTCACGCTACCACCCAGGGTAAGCTTAGCAATTTCTTTGAAAATTTCCAGTTTGGGCTCGCCCTGACATGTGGCTTCAAATACCCATTCGCCATTCTCATCCTCGTAGGCAGATGCGGCGAGGGTCAGCTCTTCATTCTCGCATATGGCATCCACCAGCGCATAGGCTTGTTCTTGGGTTAGGGGGCTGGAGGTTTGTGAATGGGCCATAGATCTAGTCTCCTTGGGTCGCTGTATTCCTCTAGTTGATTGTCCGTTCTGTCAAATAGTTTTGTAGAATATGGTAACTTGACACACTGTCGGCATTATGTTCTTGTTACGTTCTTTTGGGGGTAGTCGTGAAAATTGAACTGAATACCTTTATTGTGCGGGCAAAACTGGCCACCTATGTGGGTGGAGGGGAAAAAGCTTCGTCTAGCCGTTATGGTTCCCATGATCTGTGTTTTGACGAGGGGGAATGGGCTTATCGCGACAGTTATTTTGGCTGCACTGATTTTCTGGGTCAAGAGGTGGTTTGGTTGAAGGGGGAACCGGTTTGGGTGATGAATTATTATGGATACATTTTGCGCCCTGATCTGATTGATGGTGCACGTGGTGCCCAAACAATTCAACAGGCTTTGAGTGCCATGTATGCTGAGGGGCGATTTTGGGGGGGATTTGAGTATAATGGTCCCCACGGGAGATATGTAGATTCCTCCAGCGGTGATGTGGCGCGTTTTAAGGGGCGAGAAGAGATATATGTCGATGAAGTGATCGCTTATGCGCTGGACTATCACGGGGGATTTGTTAAGCCTTAGGTGAATATATTCTGAGGAAGATTTTGATTTGAGCCCATCGTTACCAAAGAGCGCGCATGTTCGACTTCCACTGATTGATCTGGCGCGCGGTGTAGCAATTATCGGTGTGGTTATTTACCATTTAATCTGGGACTTGCGCCTGTTCAGATTTGTCGTTACCGACCCGGCTTACGACATTGTATGGATGATCTCTCAAAAGATATTGTTCTCCAGTTTTTTGATGCTGGCCGGGGTTTCACTCGTCTTGGCCCATGGGGAGAATATCCGTTGGCACGGATTTTGGAAGCGCTTTGGCATATTGACCGCCATGGCAATATTTGTATCCATTGGGACATTTCTGGCCTTTCCGGATGGGTTCGTCTATTTCGGCATATTGCATGCGCTGGCGTTGTTTTCGCTCATCGGCCTGATGTTTGTACGCGCGCCCCTGTGGTTGGTCGCTGTGCTGGCGATATTGATATTCATTGCCCCAAATTTTATTCAATCCGACTTTTTTAATGCCAAATACTTAAGCTGGATTGGGTTTTGGACCATCGAGCCCTATACACAGGATTTGGTGCCCCTGTTTCCCGGACTTGGTATTAGCCTTGCTGGCATTGTGCTGATCCGGTTGATATTTGCCTGGCCGGCGGGGAAAAAGGCCCTGGGTTTTACCTCTGATAGCTGGTTGTTCCGGGGGTTGGTTAAGGCGGGGCGTTGGAGCCTGATCATCTATATGGTGCATCAGCCGATATTGTTTGGGGTGATGACGCCGTTGGCCAATTGGTTGCAACCAGGGGCGCAAGCAATCAGTCAAACCGATGTGACATTACTTCCCCCAGAAGAGCAAGTTGTTTTATTCCATCAAAATTGTGTGGCCTTTTGTGTCAGCCCGCTGGCGGCGGATAATGGTTCTGCGACCGAAATTGAAGCAGCGAATGAAATGAACAAGGCACAATGTGAAAGCTATTGTTCTTGTGCTGGGGAAATGATGACGGAAAATGATATGTTTTCAGTCACCAATATTGCGGACCTTACCCCGCAACAATCAACGATTTTTAACGCCATTCCCACCATGTGCCGGGCGATGGTGGAGTAGGTTTCTTGGCGATCGTCTCAATTCGGCAAGCTTTATTTGGCTTAGCAAAATAAAGTTGGGAACCTTTTTTGCTCCAGATGCGTCTAGGGAGTGTCAAACAAACCAGATGGGAATTGATCAGTGATGCGATTAGAAGTTTTTTCCAAGCAGAAAAATACGGTTTGCCTGCGTGACGCGGTTTTACAAACACGAAATGGTGCGCCAAGGGCACTGGAAATTATCATGCGAACCCACAACCAGCGTTTGTTTCGCATTTCGCGAAGCATATTACGTTCAGACGCCGAGGCTGAGGATGTTGTTCAGGAAACGTTTATCAAGGCATTTTCAAGCGCTTCAGATTTAGAGGATAATAGTGCGCTTTCCGCTTGGCTCGGAAAAATTGCCATCAATCTCAGCCGAGATCGACTGCGGCGACAAGGATCGCATGCGCGCGTATTTGCGCCTGCAAATGACAGTGAAACCATTCCATTGGATCGCATCCATCAAAGGGATGCGGACAAGATATCTTCGCCGGAAAGGCAGGCAGCTATGGGTGAAGTCAGACGTTTGATTGAAAGTGAAGTTGATATTCTTCCGGAGGGCTTTCGGGAAGTGTTTGTGCTTAGAATTGTGGAGCAAATGAGTGTCAGCGAAACGGCTAGCGTTCTTGATATTCCAGAGGCCACAATCAAAACCCGCCTACATCGGGCCAAGGCACTTCTTCGCGCTGGTTTGTCGGGCCGTCTGGACGCTCAATCTCTAAAAGTGTTTCCCTTTGGGGGGGTTAAATGCGCCCGCACCACACGGGCTGTAATTGCCCATTTCAGTGTGGATTGACCTCACTAGAGCTAAATTTTACTGCATCGCTGATCTGTTCCCATCTGGTTTTTAATCAAAACAGGAGTTACGAATAATGTTGTCTAAAATCACACGCGCAATGGCCATTGGCCTGATATGTTTTGCCAGCCCGGCGATTGCTGGAAACGCAGAACCCATGCAACCAGCTGGTGGAAATTACAAGGCGGTTTCCAGTCTTGTGGCATTGCCAGATTTCATTCCGGGCCTAGGTGCACTCTATGTCGATCCCGCCACTTTGCCGGCTGGTCCCTTTGCCGCCTATGACCGTTCGGGGAAACTGGTTAGCACCATTTATATGATACCAATGGAAGATATGCAGGCTCAGACCAGCTTCACGGGGCTTGATGTTTCGGGCGGTGATGTCAGTTCAGTTGATTTATATTACAATGCCGGCCATCCCGGTGTTGATAAACCACACTATCATATTGTGCTTTGGCATGTTGAAGCGGGTATGGCTGATGTCAAATAATCCCAATCGTCGGGATATTTTGCGAACCGGCGGGCTGATGCTCGCCGGGATCGCAACCGGGTACCCGGCCCGGGCATTGGGCATGGATATGGTTTTTGATGTTGATATGCGTTCCAATTTTGAGGGATCGCGGGTCTGGTTTGACCCGATTGGCCTGTTGGTGCCCCGTGGCGCAACCATCCGCTGGACAATTCGCCAAAGCGTGCACACCGTCACCGCCTATCATCCTGATAATGAGGGCCATGC
>JAJRRG010000149.1 GCA_024279675.1 Alphaproteobacteria bacterium | reverse complement strand
TCCTCCAATATGGTTGCTTCTCAATTTAACTGATTTTTTATTCCAATTCTAGTGCGCAATCATAAATAATTCCAAACCCATTGCAATACCAATTTGGATTTATTAAAAGGCATGGTATTAAGTTGGCTTGTGCAGACGTAACCTGACAAGCATAACTGCACGGAGGGGAAGTGTTCCAAACCGCGCTTATTTTAAGGGGCCTTCATGTCAAATCAGCCAATTCTGGTCATTGATGATCTTCATGTTGATGTGGGCAATCATGCGGTGATTGAAGGGGTGTCCTTGTCCATAAAGCCGGGGGAAATGCTGGGATTAGTGGGGGAATCGGGATGCGGAAAATCAGTGACAGCGCTTTCTATTATGCGCTTACTGGACGAGCCTCCGATGCACATAAAGAAGGGTCGCATAAGGTTTGAAGATACTGATATTTTTGGTTTGACTGAGAAATCTCTTGAGACCCTTAGGGGCAACCAGATTGCCATGATTTTTCAAGAACCTATGACGTCGCTCAATCCGGTCTTTAGCATTGGCGATCAGATTGCAGAGGTCATTCTTTTGCACAAGGATGTCGATAAACGCGCCGCGCAATCTGAAGTTGTTGAATTGCTTCACCGTGTCGGTATTCCAAGTCCAGAAACAGCGATCAATCGTTATCCGCATGAGTTATCGGGTGGGCAGCGCCAGCGCGTTATGATTGCCATGGCCTTGTCGTGCGACCCCAAACTCTTGGTGGCTGATGAGCCAACAACGGCATTGGATGTCACCGTGCAGGCGCAAATTCTGGATCTGCTAGATGATTTACGCAAAGAACACGGAATGGCGGTTTTGCTAATTACCCATGATTTGGGCGTGGTGTCGCAATATTGCGATCGGGTCGCCGTAATGTATGGGGGCCAAGTGGTGGAAGAGGCAGACGCTGATTTGCTGTTTTCTCACCCGCGCCATCGCTATACCAAAGCTCTTCTTCAAACGATTCCGGCGGCGAACATGCCGGGCAAAGCGCTCCCTGCGATCATGGGTACAGTGCCCCCTCCGGGTAAACGTCCAACCGGTTGTTATTTCCACCCCAGATGTTCAGCCAAAACTGATATTTGTTCTGAAAAAATGCCTGAATTAACAGGGGACGTCCATATGTTTAGATGCTGGAATCCTGCGTCATGACCCTAATCGATTTACACAATCTCTCAAAAACCTACACCGGGAAGAACGGCGAGAATATATACGCTCTTGTTGATGTGTCTCTGACTATTAAAAAGGGCGAAGTCATTGGAATTGTTGGTGAGTCGGGATGTGGAAAATCAACATTGGGACGCGCTTTACTTCGCCTGATTGAACCATCTAATGGTGAAATCATTTTTGAAGGTAATGATCTGATTCATATGAATAAGAGAAAGATGAAAGCTGCCCGAAAGGATTTGCAGATCATCTTTCAGGATCCTTTTGGTTCACTTAATCCACGGCATAAGGTTGGAACGATCATTGGCGAGCCCTTGGTCGTCCATAAGGTTGGCAATCGACAATCGCAAAAACAACGGGTTTTGGAACTGCTAGAATTGGTGGGTTTGCCATCGGACGCTGGCAAATCCTACCCCCACGAATTTTCTGGGGGCCAGCGCCAACGTATTGCCATTGCCCGTGCTTTGGCCCTTGAGCCTAAACTGTTGGTTGCCGACGAGGCAGTGTCAGCGTTGGATGTTTCAGTTCAAAGTCAGATTATAAATTTGATTGCTGATTTGCGTAAAAAACTGAACCTGTCAATTTTGTTCATCAGTCATGACCTGTCGGTTATCCGGCATGTGAGTGACCGGGTAGGGGTGATGTATCTGGGGCGAATTGTTGAGATTGGTGCCACAGAAGATATTATGAATTCGCCCCAGCATCCCTATACACAAGCCCTGCTAACGGCCATTCCGCATGTGGGGAAAAAACGCCAACAACGCATTGTGCTTGAAGGGGAATTGCCAGACCCGGCGCATCCGCCGACTGGATGTGCTTTTCATTCGCGTTGTTCCAAAGTGATGGATATTTGCCGCACCAAACGACCGGAGCTGGCACATCAAAATGGGGCACCGTCCACACAGAGCGAGGTCGCATGCCATCTTTATTAATACGCTTGAACGATGGGGTGAGATGAGCATGATGGATAGATTTGATCACGCATTTGCGCACCTGCAAACCTCAGTAACAGCAGGTAAAATTCCTGGTGGCGTGCTGGGTATCATCAACGCGGACGGGCAGCGGCAAACACGCGCCACAGGTTTTGCGGCACTGCAGCCGACACAGCGCGAAATGACAGAGCAAACATGGTTTGATCTGGCTTCGTTGACCAAGGTGATTTTCACCACAAGTCGCATTCTGGATCTGGCTGATCAGGGGAAAATTGATCTGGATGCGCCGCTAATTACTGTCCTGCCAGACCTGCATCAATACGATAACGAAGCGTGGGAGCGCAAAGTCACATTCCGGCAATGCCTAGGGCACCAAACCCCATTCCCCGCTGTCGAGCCTATCTATACTTATGGACGTGATCCTGAACTATTACGCGCCTTTATTTTACAGCGTGAATGGCGTTCCGGCCCCAGTGTTTATTCTGATATAAATTTTATCTTGCTGGGGCTGGCATTGGAGCGAATGGCCGGGAAAACAATTTGGCAAATGGATGCCGGACCCGGATTTGCTTTTTCTTCAGCGCCTGAAAATACCGCCGCCACTGAAGATTGCACATGGCGTAAGCGTATTTTATGCGGTGAAGTACACGACGATAATTGCTCTGCTTTGCAGGGGGCTGGGCATGCGGGGCTATTTGGCACTGTTGGGGCGGTTTTGGACTTTGCCCATGATCTTCTTCAAGGGCGAAACGTCGCTCAATCATCCGTCGAGCTCATGTGCACCCCACTTTCTGATACGACCACCCATGGTTGGCAACGGCCCCATTTAGATTGGTCGGGTGGCGCGCTTTGCTCTAATCAAACTATTGGGCATACCGGTTTTACTGGAACTGGACTGTGGATTGACTTTGAACGGGGCCATGCTTGGACACTGCTTACCAATCGCGTTCATCCTAGTCGCCATTTTAACAGTGGAATTATTGGGCTTCGCCACGCGGTTGGTGATGCATTTAGCGCACTTTAGGAAATAAAACATGGAACAGATGTGGGCCATTGGGTTGATGACGGGCACCATTTTAGATGGTGAGATTGATGTGGCATTGCTCAAAACCAATGGGGAGCGTATCGAGGCTTTTGGCTCCCACACGCTGGCGCCCTATTCAAGCGAAGTGAATGCCTTACTCGTGCAATGTTTAGCTGAGGCTCAGGAATGGAATTTTGCCGGGCCTGAACCCGAAATATTTGCTAGGGCTGAACGTGAACTGACCCTTGCCCAAGCAGAGGCGGTTTTGCAATTTGTAGAAACTACCGGTCTTAGCATGGGCGATATTGGTATCGTGGGGTTTCATGGGCAAACCGTTTTGCACCGAGCGCCAGAACCGGATCGTCCGGGCCAAACCCGCCAGCTCGGCGATGGTCAGCTGATGGCTGATATCCTTTCAACCCGCGTTGCCTTTGATTTTCGCACAGCGGATATGGCCGCAGGTGGGCAGGGCGCGCCCCTTTGCTCAACCTATCATGGGGTGTTGCTGGATGATTTGAACGCTTGCTCGGACGTGGCGGTGCTTAATCTTGGCGGTGTGGCAAATATTTCATGGCGTGATACGAAGGGCTTGCTCGTCGGCTTTGACACTGGCCCGGCGAGCGCGCCGCTTAATGATTTTGTGCGCTCCAAGGGGCTTGGGGAAATGGATAGGGACGGCCAACTTGCTTTGGCGGGTGCGGTTGATGAAGAAGTGCTGGTGCGGCTTTTACTGCACCCGTATTTGGGCGCCCCTTATCCAAAATCCCTTGACCGGAATGATTTTACCGCTGACATGGCCGCCGGTTTGAGCGCCGAAAATGGTGCTGCCTTGCTGAGTGCTTTTACTGCAGCCGCTGTTGGGAAAGGGCTGGACTTGCTGCCCCAAAGACCAACAAAGCTAATTGTGTGCGGTGGGGGGCGGCATAACCCCGCTATTACGTCGCAATTGGCGAAACGGGCTGATGTTGAGGTTGTTTCTGCCGAAGCGGTTGGCTGGCAGGGGGACGCCACGGAGGCGGAATGTTTTGCCTTCCTCGCTGTGCGCGTTCTGTATGATCTGCCCATAAGCTTCCCAACAACAACCGGTGTTTTACAGCCTATTGTGGGCGGTAAGTTGATAGACTGACCTGTTCTAAATGTTGTTATGTTAATCCCCCTGTTTAATCCTCTGCTATTTTGAGCACGGCTTTATTGTCTGTAATACTTTTGTCAAAAAACAAAAGTTCTTGACATGTGCAAAGTCAAACAACAACAATGCAAAGATAATATGTCTATAAAAATGGTTAAACTCGAATAACAGGGTCATCATCAAATATAAGAGGGAGAATATCATGAATATTAAACGTTCAACATTTCTACGTCTGATTGCAGGAACCGCTATGGCGGCTATGCTTTCTTCGACGGCGACATTTTCAACTGCACAGGAAGTTTCTGCTGAACTTGCGGCGTGGCTTGAAACGAATGCGCTTGGCACCCATGCCATGATGGACGAAGATTGGGACGATATTGTCGCTAAGGCAACTGAGGAAGGTGAGGTTGTTGTTTATTCATCCTCTGGGCGGATTGCCAAACTTGTTGAGCATTTCCAGGCTCTTTATCCCGGCATTACCCTAACACTATTTGATCTTGGTTCTGTTCGCACCATTGAAAAAACCGTGCGCGAACAGGACGCCGGGATTTTTGGTGTTGATGTGATTACCACGGGCAATTCAGGTCAGGTTATCCACGAACTTCTGGCAAATAGCCGCATTTTCAATTATGTGCCACAGCATTTTGTGGACAGAATTCCTGAGGAAAACCGTGACCCATTGTTGGTG
>JAJRRG010000148.1 GCA_024279675.1 Alphaproteobacteria bacterium | reverse complement strand
TACCAACCGCGCCAACGGCGGCCGTCGCCACATATAAAAAATCACGTTTTGTGATGTCGGTAGTTGCGTCACTCGCCACTTTGCCAATCTCCACCTCAATTATGCCCAAATTCATGTGTGTTTTCCAAAAGCTAATTACTTAAGCAAAAAACACATATGCCAATAATAGACTTTATTGGCAGATTCTTCGCTCTTTTGGCACCCCACCGCCCACTTGTCTAGTGCGTAAGAACATGACAAACCCCCAATGCGACACTATAACCATTTTTGCCCTCGTTTTTTTGGGAAATCACGGGTTTAGTGTTATTTTTGTTCACCTGACTGTTCACAACCTGATTCAATAAGCTGAGTAAATGTCCGTAGAACTCGCCCTGTACCAACCTGATATTCCACAAAACACAGGAACATTGCTTCGCCTTGGAGCCTGCCTTGATGTTCGTGTGCACATTATTCATCCCACAGGGTTCAATTTTTCAGATAAATTGTTCCGCCGCTCGGCAATGGATTATGCTGATCATGTCATTCTAAAAGAGCATAATTGTTTCGCAGATTTTGATGTTTGGCGCGCTGAAAACAAAAAACGTCTGGTTTTGATGAGCACCAAAGCCACAACGTCAGCCTATCAATTCACCTATTCCTCGCACGATATACTTTTAGCCGGACGCGAAAGCGCCGGTGTGCCTGATAATGTGGCTCAAATTTGTGAGAGCCATGTTCGCATTCCCATGCGATCACAAATGCGCTCCATCAATGTCTCAATTTCATGCGCCATGGTTTTAGGCGAAGCAAAGCGCCAAACAGCCGGATTTGATGGCTTAGACTAAATCGGCTTATGCCAGATAAATACCAAGTTTTGCCAGCAAATCTTCACGGGTCAACTTAAATCCGCTTGCTACCCAATCACCTTCAACCCGCCGCAACGCTTTGCCAAGCTCCGGCCCCTGAGCAAAACCCGCATCAAGCAAATCATCCCCGCTTACCGGAAAAGCCGGCACCTCCATTTGATCCCAAAATGAGCGAACCTCTTGCATTTGCGCGTTCGACCAATTCGCCAGAGCCGAAGCAACCGGCAAGGCCACATAGGCAAACCGCCCATGACGATAGGCAGCCTCAAAGAGCGATCCATCAATCATCATTTGTGCTGCCTGCCGCACTTCTTGTGCTTCGCGAATAACAGCGCTTGATAAGCGCCACTCCTCTTTCATTCGCCCCATATCCCTAAAATCTATGAGAACAGCCAACCGAGCCGCAACAACAGGTGAGCCCGTTTTATCCTCATAACGGGCCAAGGCCTGCAACGCGGCAACGGAAAAATCTCAGATACCCGCTTTTCTCATGTTGGCGAAAGTTGCCACAACACGCGAAAGCCCCAACATTTTTATGATTTCAGCCCCCACTCGCTCGGCCGATAAATCCCCTAAATCATGGGCAGAACGCTTGCAGGCCTGCATATCTTCCCCGGCACAATGCTCGCCCCCATGGCTGGCACAAAACCTGAAAAATCGATACACACGCAACCGATCTTCCGCAATGCGCTGATCCGGATCACCAATAAAACGCACCCGCCCATTCAGCAAATCTTCCAACCCATCAAGCGGATCATAAAGTGCGCCTGAAGGCGCCGCATAAAGCGCATTCATGGTAAAATCTCGCCGTCGCGCATCTGCCCCCCAATTGGTGCCAAATTCAACCACCGCATGACGCCCGTCCGTCTTCACATCTTTGCGTAACGTCGTGACTTCAGCCACAATTTGCCCGTTTCGAATAGTGACCGTTCCATGGTCAATGCCCGTTGGATAACAAGACATTCCCGCCGCACGCGCTCGTTTCGTCACCTCATCGGGAAGCAGCTCCGTCGCCATATCAAGGTCCCCATCGACACTGGT
Organism: Alphaproteobacteria bacterium; assembly: GCA_024279675.1. Taxonomy (GTDB): domain Bacteria; phylum Pseudomonadota; class Alphaproteobacteria; order Rhizobiales; family Devosiaceae; genus DROE01. The sequence continues at coordinate 2,605 of JAJRRG010000148.1, read as the reverse complement.
TTTCCCAACAATGGTATCACGCACAATCCCACCCACAGCGCGAGTTTGGCCCGCGGGGCCATCCAAAATCGTAAAAATTTGTCGCACGCTGCGATCCTTGACCCACCAGGCCGATCGCAGGTGTATAATTGCATCATGTCGAAGCATTATTCTTTATACCCAGAGAGAACCAAATCCATGAAATTGTAGGACAGGTTTGCCGTGATTCCCCAAATGGTGTGAACCCCGAAAATGAGTTGCCATGTGGAGTGTTCCCGCCCATGCCGGTTTATAGAAAACTTACTAAAATTTTGCCGCCCCGCAACAATTCCTAATGGCACCTCAAACACTTCATCCCCCTCCGCCGGATTTGCGACAAAAACCGGCCCTGAGTGAACAGTCGCAACAACCGGGGTAATCAGGTAATTCGTACCCGTCAGATAGGGTGGCATATACCCCAGAATTGTCACATCGCTTGGATCAAGCCCAATTTCCTCATGAGCCTCACGCAATGCCCCGGCTCCCGGATTTTTGTCCGTCGCATCAATTTTGCCGCCGGGAAACGCGATCTGGCCTGAATGGGCGCGCAATCCCCTTGAACGCAAGGTATAAACCAAATTAAACCCACCGGCACGCTCTACAAGCGCAATCAACACAGCAGCTGAAACAGGTGGATCATTAAATGCCACATCCGGTATCCAGTCCGGCACCAGCTCTGCCGCCTCGGATTCTGGAGCCGGGGTTACGCTCAAATTTTGCGCTATATGCGACAGAATGTTATGCTCTTTTAGTATATTTAAGCTCCTAAAACTTACCCATGTGATGTGCATCCGCTTATCTTGCCCCGCAAAGGCATCCCATCAAGAATATAATTGCGCGTAATGAGCAGACGCTCAGGATCAACCGGTCCGGGGAAAACAATTGCGTTTTTTTCGCAAATTTCAAATCCAAGGGGAGCATAATAGGGCGCATCCCCAACCAGCAACACAAAAGTTTTCTGAAGTTCATTTTGTTCAGAATCTTTCGGGATACCCTCTGTGTTTTTATAGGATTTAGTTTTTTGTGACCTTCCAGACTTCCCAAAAAGCGCAAGATCTGTCACCGTTTTGACCAACATTCGCCCAATTCCCTGATTTCTATACCGACTCTCAGTTGCCAGCGGCCCTAAAAGATAGCCTGCAACACCACTTAAACTAATGGGTGTCATCCAGACTGAACCTACCCGTTGCCCCTCAAATTCAGCAATCAGGCAAAGTGCGGGATCAATCCCATACATTTCCCGCACACGAAAAGCTGTTCTGGCAAAACGACCGGGCCCAAAAACCAGCGAATGCAAATCAGCGACCCATGCCGCATCTTCCCCATTTTGCAAGCGAACAGAATAGGGCGAATACGTCTGGTTAATATGAGCAAAATCAACCGCGGAAACGGCCATATCAATTAATTCTAAGGGCATTGGAACAATCCGAATAACAGGAACAATCAAAACAACAGCACCAATTCAACGTTTGGTGCGAAAATCAAAGCTTCATCGGCTTCGTCGTTTTTGTCCTGCGATATTGTTCATACTAAATCTCCGTTATTTCGCTTTTTAGCATGTCAGATAAAACCCGTCCATCGCAAAAAGCAACGGCGATGTATTCACCCGATACCCGCCAAGATAGCGATATCCCAACGCTTACCAGAACAGGCTTTTTTCTTCATCGTTAAATATTTCGGCAACCCTCGCACGGGCACTACGCGCTGTATCATCAGGCAATTCATTCACTTCAAACCAGCGCACTTCGGCAATTTCCCGATTTGGCTCAAACGAACGCACCTGCCGAAAATTTCTCACGATATAAAGCGCCACGTGATCACGCTTTGAAACTTCATTGTTGAGAAATACCCCGTGCATGATCACCTCACCCACGGTTTCATAACCCGTTTCCTCAACCACCTCACGCCGCATAGTATTTTCCATGGTTTCCCCAGCGTCCACGCCGCCTCCGGGAAACTGCCAGCCTTTAACATAGGTGTGCCTGATCAACAAAACTTTGTTGCCATCGATAAGGACACCGCGCGACCCCAAAGTCATGCGACGGAACATACTCACAAGATAAAGCAAAAATTTTGCTCTAATTAGCTTCCATCCGGTCACGTATTGGTCACTTTCTTCAGTTTGATTTGGCACCTTGAGTGACCGCCTTGTACCCAGTAACCACACTATTGTCTGCAAAAGGTTTGCAATTCAGCAAATTTAGTTTTTGGTTTACAAGCAAAACTAGCTATAGAACCCCATGAGCATAATCGCGCACATTTCTGATATACATCTGGCCCCGTTGCCAGACGTGCGCCCGCTCGACTTATTCAACAAGCGCATTACCGGTTATGTGAACTGGAAACTAAAGCGCAATGCCAAAATGTGCCCGGAAGCGGGCAAAAATCTTGTTGCTCATATGATTGCACAGCGTGCGGATATGAATGTGGTAACCGGCGATCTTGTAAATCTGGCCCTGCCTGAAGAAACAATAAATGCGGCCAACTGGCTCAAAGGTGTTGGCAACCCGGCCCATGTGTGTGTGGTACCGGGAAACCATGATGCCTATTTACCCGGCACGCTGGATAAGGCGCGCCTCGCCTATGG
>JAJRRG010000147.1 GCA_024279675.1 Alphaproteobacteria bacterium | reverse complement strand
TGGGAGCGTGAACTAGCACGCAATATCTCAATCGACGCGCCCTATCGCTAGGGGAACAGATATGACATTACCCATTTTCTTCTTTTATTTATTTGCCTTGATGGTGGTTGGTTCCGCGGTGATGGTTATTTCCTCGCGCAATCCGGTGCATTCGGTTCTTTTTCTCATTTTAGCGTTTGTAAACGCGTCGGGCATTTTCATGCTTGCCGGGGCCGAGTTTCTCGCCATGATATTGATCGTCGTCTATGTGGGCGCCGTGGCGGTGTTGTTCCTGTTCGTGGTGATGATGCTTGATGTTGATTTCGCTGACTTGAAAAAAGGCGCTCTGCAATACATGCCAGTTGGCGTCATTGTCGGTGTTATCCTGTTGCTTGAATTGGTGATGCTCGCCGGGGCAAACTTTGTTTCCCCTGAAATTGCGGCGGGCAGTGTTTTGCCCATTGGGGCGGGTGTTTCCAATACGCAGGCTTTGGGCGAAGTGCTTTACACGCGCTATGTGTTCCTGTTCCAGGGTGCTGGGCTGATTTTATTGGTTGCCATGATCGGGGCCATTGTTTTGACCCTGCGTCACAAGACAAATATCAAGCGTCAGGACGTTATTGCCCAGGTGGCACGCACACCAGAGACGGCCATTGAAGTGGTCAAGGTAAAATCAGGGCAGGGGCTTTAGAGTGATGGCAAAAAAAGTGGACACCGGTTTTTTGTTTCGCCATCGCGACCAAGAAGAACCATTAGTGATGGCAAAAAAAGTGGACACCGGTTTTTTGTTTCGCCATCGCGACCAAGAAGAACCTTTAGTGATGGCAAAAAAAGTGGACACCGGTTTTTTGTTTCACCATCGCGAATTGAAAAGCATGGATATGACATTTCTTGAAGTTGGTGCAAACCAGATAGTCGGAGAAAAAAGATGATACCAGCCGTTGGACTTTCTCACTTTTTAGCCTTAGGGGCTATTCTGTTCACTCTGGGCGTATTCGGCATTTTCATGAACCGAAAAAACGTCATCATTATCCTGATGTCCGTTGAGCTTATTTTGCTGGCCGTCAACATCAATTTTGTTGGGTTCAGCTCGCATCTCAACGATTTGGCGGGGCAGGTTTTTGCTCTGTTGGTTCTCACTGTCGCCGCCGCCGAGGCCGCTATTGGTCTGGCGATCCTTGTAATCTTCTACCGTAACCGTGGCTCGATCGCGGTTGACGATGTCAACATGATGAAGGGCTGACGCCAATGATACAGGCGATTGTCTTTTTCCCACTGCTTGGGGCGCTGTTAGCTGGCTTTTTTGGCCGGCAAATCGGAGCGCGAAATTCGGAAATACTCACCTCCGGCCTGTTGGTCGTGGCGGCCCTGTTGTCGTGGGTGATCTTCTTTCAATTCGGTTTTGGCGGCGAAGCTGCACAACCATTGGTCCAAGGCGCAACCGACGTTGCAACCGCTGAGGGTGGTCATGGCGATACGGCCATGTTTACCAACGTTATGAAGGTTGAGCTTTTCCGCTGGATTGCCGTGGGCGATCTGGATTTACGTTGGGTTTTGCGCGTGGATACATTGACCGCTGTCATGCTGGTTGTTGTGACCTCAGTGTCTTCCCTCGTGCACATTTATTCCATCGGCTATATGGCCGATGATCCGTCGCGCCAGCGCTTCTTTGCCTACCTGTCCCTGTTCACCTTTGCCATGCTTATGCTGGTAACAGCCGACAACTTTCTGCAAATGTTCTTCGGCTGGGAAGGGGTGGGGGTGGCCTCATATCTGCTGATCGGCTTTTGGTATCATAAACCCTCCGCCAATGCGGCGGCGATGAAAGCCTTTATCGTCAACCGGGTTGGGGATTTTGGCTTTGCTTTAGGCATATTCACCGCCTTTGTTGTGCTTGGACATCTTGATTTTGACGGGGCCTTTGCTGCAGTAGAAGGCGCTACCGGCACCACGTTCCACTTCCTGTGGGCCGATTGGGACGCAATGACTGTGATTACTTTGCTGTTGTTCATGGGTGCCATGGGCAAATCCGCGCAATTCTTGCTGCACACTTGGTTGCCAGACGCTATGGAAGGCCCGACCCCCGTGTCCGCGCTTATCCATGCCGCGACCATGGTGACCGCCGGGGTGTTTATGGTTGCACGTCTGTCACCTCTGTTTGAAGCTGCACCGGCCACCATGACTGTGGTTCTTTATGTGGGGGCCATCACTGCGTTTTTCGCCGCCACAATTGGCCTTGTGCAAAACGACATCAAGCGGGTGATTGCTTATTCCACCATGTCCCAGCTTGGCTATATGTTTGTGGCGCTTGGCGCCGGGGCCTATTCCGCCGGAATTTTCCACCTGTTTACCCACGCCTTCTTTAAGGCACTGTTATTCTTAGGGGCAGGGGCCGTAATTCACGCCATGCACCATGAGCAAGACATGCGCAAAATGGGCGGCATTGCGCGCACCATTCCAAAAACCTACTGGATGATGATCATTGGAACGCTGGCGTTGACCGGTGTTGGCATTCCGGGCACCTCGTTCGGGTTCGCTGGGTTCTTTTCCAAGGATTCTATCATTGAAGCGGCCTATGCGGTTGGCGGCACCAATGGGCAGTTTGCCTTCTGGTCGCTGGTTATTGCGGCGCTGTTTACCTCGTTTTATTCGTGGCGGCTTATACATTTGACCTTCCATGGCAAACCTCGTGCCAGTCAGGAAACCATGTCCCACGCCCATGAGGCACCCAATGTTATGATGGTGCCCCTCTATTTCCTTGCGGCAGGTGCTGTTTTGTCAGGTGTTTTGTTCTATGGATATTTCTTCGCTGATATTGACCTTATTGGACAGTTTTTTGCTGGCTCGATTGTAGTTGACCACGCCATAATCGAAGAAGCACACCAAGCACCGGGTTGGGTGAAATGGTCAGCCACTATCGCCATGGTGTTGGGCTTTATTATCGCGTGGTACATGTATATTCGTCGACCAGACGCGCCAAATCGTCTTGCAACCCAACAGGCCTATCTCTATCGGTTCCTGCTCAATAAATGGTATTTTGATGAACTGTATGACTGGTTGTTTATTCGCCCCGCGAAACGCATTGGCACATTTTTGTGGCGTCGGGTGGATGACAAAATCATCGATCAGGGTATCGTTGAGGGCTTGGGCAATCGAGTTAAGGACATCACCGCAAGGGTTGTTAAACTTCAGTCTAGTTATCTCTATCACTATGCCTTTGCCATGCTTATTGGGGTGACGGCAATTCTAACCTGGGCCATCGTGGCGGGGGGGCTCCTAGGATGATTATTTCAGCTAATATCCTGACTATTTTGACATTTTTACCTCTTGTTGGGGCACTCTTTGTACTGATAGTGCCGGGCAATGATAAGATCGCGCTCAACAACATCCGCCGTATATCCTTTGTGACCACGGGGCTTACCTTCGTATTTTCGTTAATCATGTGGTCAATGTTTGATGCATCAAGTCCGGGGTTTCAGTTCGTTATTGATCAAGACTGGATGGGTGATGTCATTGGGTACCGGATGGGCGTTGACGGGATTTCTATTCTGTTCATCGTTTTGACCACCTTTTTAATGCCACTCATTGTTCTGTCAGCATGGGGTTCTGTTAAAACTCGTGTCCGCGAATACATGGTCGCGTTTTTAATTCTTGAAACATTGATGATCGGGGTTTTCTCAACCCTTGATCTGGCCATGTTCTATGTCTTCTTTGAGGGGGGCCTTATTCCCATGTTCCTGATAATCGGGATTTGGGGTGGCGAACGACGTGTTCAGGCCTCTTATAAATTCTTCTTTTATACCTTTGTTGGCTCCGTTCTGATGTTGTTGGCGATTATGGCCATGTATTGGCAGGCCGGGACGCTGGATATTCGGGTTCTGCTTCAAACAGAGTTTTCCACCGATATGCAATTCTGGCTATGGATTGCCTTCTTTGCTTCCTTTGCTGTGAAATTGCCCATGTGGCCGTTCCATCGCTGGTTGCCCGAAGCGCATGTGGAGGCACCAACTGGAGGTTCAGTTATTCTGGCGGCGGTTTTGTTGAAAATGGGCGGTTATGGTTTCTTGCGCTTTTCTTTGCCCATGTTCCCCGATGCGTCCGCATACTTTGCTGATTTCGTGTTTATTCTCTCAGTTGCGGCGATTATTATTACCTCGCTGATTGCTTTGGTGCAGGAAGATATTAAAAAGCTGATCGCTTATTCTTCGATTGCTCATATGGGCTTCGTGACCATGGGAATTTTTTCGGCAAATATTTATGGGGTGCAGGGGGCGATTTTTCAAATGATTTCCCACGGGATTATTTCCGCCGCGCTGTTTTTCAGTGTCGGGGTGATTTACGATCGCATGCATACAAGAGAAATATCCGCCTATGGGGGCTTGGTTGAACGCATGCCGCGTTATGCGGCGGCATTTATGCTGTTCACCATGGCCAATGTGGGCTTGCCCGGCACATCAGGATTTGTCGGCGAGTTCCTCGTGTTGATTGGTATTTTTCAAGTTAACACATGGATTGCTTTTGCCGCTTTGTTCGGTGTCATCCTGTCCGCCGCCTATGCATTGTGGCTGTACCGCAGGGTAATATTTGGTGTGTTGAACAAAGAGGCATTGAAATCAATTATGGATATGGACCGCCGAGAAATGGCAATCATCGTTCCTTTGATTGTTCTAACTATTTTCTTCGGATTCTATCCCGCTCCAATTTTGGACACAACCGTTGCTTCTGTTGAAGCTTTGGTTTCGCAATATCAAAGTACTGTTGGCGCGTTGCCGATCAGTGCTGTGGCTCATTAGGAGAATAAAATGAGTTCCGATCTGAGTAGCTTTGCGCAATTGGCGCCCGCATACCCTGAGATTTTTCTGGCCTTGGGAGCGTTGGTATTGCTGATGGCTGGGGTGTTTATGAAAAACGCCAGCGCCCGACTTACAGGCTTAAGCATTGGTATGTTACTGGCGCTTGCTGTGCTGGTTATATTTAATCCCGCCAAAGGCGTTTTGTTCAATGGCGGGTTTATTCAGGATGATTTTGCGCGCTATATGAAGGTGTTGATCCTTGTTGGGTCGGCCTTTGTGCTTGTGCTTTCTGTGTCTAGTGCTCTGGAAAACGGGTTGGCCAAATTTGAGTATGCGGCGCTTATTGTTCTGGCGACCCTTGGCATGCTGATAATGGTTTCCGCCAATGATCTTATGGTGCTTTATATCGGGTTAGAGCTGCAATCATTGTCCCTCTATATCCTTGCGGCCATGAAACGTGACAGCGCCAAGGCAACGGAAGCCGGATTGAAATATTTTGTTTTGGGCGCACTTTCCTCTGGCATGTTGCTCTATGGCGCATCCCTTGTTTACGGCTTTACCGGGCAAACCCAACTCGACAAAATTGCTGAAGTCATCATGCTGAGCGATCGCTCGGTTGGTGTGATTTTTGGACTTTCATTTCTGCTTGCCGGGATTGCCTTCAAAATTTCCGCAGCGCCGTTCCACATGTGGACACCTGATGTTTACGAGGGCGCGCCAACCCCGGTTACCGCGTTCTTTGCTACAGCACCCAAAGTTGCGGCCATGGCCCTCTTGCTTCGTTTGGTGACCGATAGTTTTGAGCCACTGACCAAGGACTGGCAGCAGATTATAATCTTTTTGTCCATTGCCTCTATGGTTCTGGCGGCATTTGCCGGCATTGGGCAGAAAAATCTCAAACGCCTGATCGCATATTCTTCAATTGGTCATATGGGGCTTGCATTGGTGGGCTTATCCGCTGGCAATCTCGTGGGTGTCGAAGGCATTGCCATCTACATGGCGATTTATCTGACAACAAATATCGGACTTTTTGCCTGTATTCTATCGCTTAAAACCAGCTCCGGTTATGTGAATAATATTCCGATTTGGCCGGGCTTTCAAAATCGCGTCCCTTTGTGGCCGCGATCATGGCAATTATGATGTTCTCATTAGTTGGCCTGCCGCCATTGGCTGGGTTTTTTGCCAAGTGGCATGTGTTTCTGGCCGCCATTGAAGCGCAACTCTTCGTACTTGCTGTGATTGGGGTGCTGGCCAGTGCCATCAGCGCTTTTTACTACCTGCGCATTGTTAAAACCATGTATTTTGATGAGTCTGACACCGAATTTGCTCCCATACCGGGTGAACTAAATTTTGTGATCGCGATCACGGGGTTTCTGGTTGTGACTTATTTCTTAACCGTGGGCTCGCCTTTGGTTGATGCTGCCCATGTCGCCGCTCTAAGTTTATTTTAGCCAGTGGTAAAGATCGCAGCGCAATACGCACTGGCCACTGATGTGATATCCGCTGGATATAAACTGGATCATTGCACATCATGCCCCTCCACCAGTAGTCGGGCCCTACAGTTTGGGAAAGCTGGTGCGGCTGAGATTGGTTCTGGTATCTGGTTTATAACAGATGAGCAGACAAATGGACGCGCGCGGCAGGGGCGCGTTTGGCAATCCGGGCAAGGAAACCTGACAACCTCCTTACTGCTCAACTTGCCAAAATCTACAAAGGACCAGCATATATTGAGCTTTGTGGCCGCGATTGCTCTGGCTGACACAATTGAGAAAATTCTTGGATCCAAAAGCTCTATACTGCGATTGAAATGGCCCAATGATTTACTTTTGTCTGGGGCTAAACTGGCTGGCATTTTACTTGAACTACAATTTTTGCCCGATAAAACCCAACTGGTAGCCATTGGCTTTGGGGTAAATGTCAAAAGTGTGCCCCCAAATATGCCATATTCGGTGGCTGCTATTTCCGATCATTGCACCTCAGTTTCAACGCAGGAAGTATTTATGGCGCTAAGTGCAAGCTGGCATAACAGTTTTTCCCTGTGGAACTATGGGCTTGGCACTTCAAAAGTGTTATCGCGTTGGCGTGAAAAAGCTTTTGAAATGGGCGAGCCGGTAAAAGTAAAGCAATCGGATAAAATTATTAGCGGCACTTATTGCGATATCGATGAACAGGGCCGTTTGATTTTGCAATTGGCAACACAAGAAAAGCTGATCATCAGCGTAGGCGACGTTGAAATTGCGTCCCAATAACAAGATAACACATGCATTGGCAAGTTAAGAGGCAAAGATGACACGCGATGAACTGGTTTTTATTCCCCTAGGAGGGGTCGGCGAAATAGGCATGAATATGGCCGCCTATGGTTTTGGTCCCGAGGAAAACCGCAAATGGTTGATCGTTGATTGCGGGGTGACATTTGCCGGACCTGAACAGCCGGGTATTGACTTGATCATGGCAGATCCCGGTTTCCTTGAGGATCAGGGGGATAACGTCATGGGCCTTGTCTTGACCCACGCCCATGAAGATCATTATGGGGCGGTGCTTGATCTTTGGCCAGCTTTTGACCGCCCGGTCTTTGCCACGAAATTTGCCGCCGCCATGCTCAAGGCCAAGCGCGCCATGGAAGGGATTGTTGAACATATTGACGTCAATATTTTCAAACCCGGCGCGCCATTTGAATTGGGCCCGTTTCTGGTTGAGGGCATAAATGTTGCCCACTCTATTCCTGAATCCTGTTCGCTTTTGATCACAACTCCTGTTGGTCGGATTATCCACACGGGGGATTGGAAGCTGGAGGAAAATCCTGTTTCTGGCGATCCCACCGACATTGAACGGTTCAAACAAATCGGTGCAGAGCCGGGGCCATTGGCATTGATTTGCGACAGTACAAACGCCCTAAAAGAAGGCACAAGTCCCACCGAGCGCGAGATTGCAATAAATCTTGAACGTCTGGTTGCATCCGCCGAGCAACGGGTCGTCGTGACCAGTTTCGCCTCCAATTTAGGGCGAATGATTTCTGTAGCCCGTGCGGCGCAAAAGGCGGGGCGTCAAGTCGTGCTCTCTGGCCGATCCATGCACCGTATTGCTACAATTGGGCGCGAGCTGGGTTTGCTCGACGGGATAGAGCCTTTTCTGGATCATGATGCATTCAAACATTTGCCCCGCAAAAAGGTTTTATTGCTTTGCACTGGATCCCAAGGGGAACCCCGTGCAGCGATTGCCCGGATTTCAAAACAAACCCACCCGGCAATATCCCTTGATCGCGGAGATACGTTGATCTTTTCGTCCTGGGCCATTCCGGGAAATGAACGCGAGGTGATTGATATTCAAAATCGCCTGATTGATATGGGGATTAAAGTGATCACCAATTCCGATGAATTGGTGCATGTGACGGGCCACCCGCGACGCGATGAATTGCGCCAACTCTATGATTGGGTAAAGCCTGACGTGTTGGTGCCTGTTCATGGTGAGCCGGCCCATCTTGTCGCCCACGAGAAATTGGCCCGCGCTGAGCAAATTCCAAATGTTTTTGGCGCGCGAAATGGTGATATGGTGCGCCTTATGCCCGAGCCTGAACTATCCAGAACCGAAATACCCGTTGGGGAATTATATCTGGATGGGGACATTTTGTGCACACCAAATCAAAGTGGTGTCCGGGGGCGCAAACGACTTTCCTATGCGGGAATTGTTGCTGTGTCCCTGTGTGTTGGCAATGATGGGAATTTGCGTGGAAAACCCAAATCCTATATTGATGGTTTGCCAGAGCTTGAGGATGATACCCCAAACGCCTATGATGTCGTTGATCAAGCGGTGCGTGGGGTGTTTTCAGGCATGCCAGCTAAGAGGCGTAAAAACCCTGAAGCGCTTGCCGAAGCTGTGCGGCGCGCCGTACGGGGTGATCTCAATGCATGGTGGGGCCGTAAACCCAATGTGAAAATTCTTCTGCATCAAATTTAATAGCTCCAAATTTTAGGTTTTACCAATGCCCATTTTATCCCTTGTCGCAATTTATTTTATCGTGTGGTGGCTTTGCCTGTTTCTGATTTTGCCCTTTGGCGTGAAATCACAAATTGAACAGAGTAGTGTGATTGCACCGGGAACAGAGGCGGGTGCCCCTTGGCGTTCCCATATTAGGAAAAAACTTCTCGCCACCACTCTTTTGTCCTTTGTTGTGATGTGGTTGTCCATGTGGCTTTTATCCAATCCAGTGTTGCAGGAATACTGGCGATAACGCCACCGTATTTTGGCATTGATGAAATAATCAGGCTGGAAAACAACACAAAAAAACAGGGTCCCAAAAGACCCTGTAACTTAGTTCCGCGACACGACGATGAAAACAAAAACAAGGTTTTTATTCTCAACGCTCCTCCCAAGACTTATGTCTGCGATCAGCGACACGAAGTCGCCTTGATTATTATTCAGGTTAGTTAGCAAGTTCTACTACGTAAGTCACTTAAATTATGACAGTTTTGTGAACATGGGCTTTTGAGGCGAATTCTATTGTTCTTGGGATGGAATGTAAGGCTTGCATGGAAGGGGCCGTTGCGCTTTTACTGTTCTGAAATATGCCAATACTGAGTCGGAGTTCAAAGACCACATGCGTTTATCAAATTATTTTTTGCCCGTATTAAAAGAAGTTCCTAAGGAAGCAGAAATCGTTTCCCATCGCTTGATGTTGCGTGCTGGTATGATTAGTCAGCAAGCCTCTGGGTTATACGCGTGGTTGCCGTTGGGGTACAAAGTTCTGCGAAAAATTCAAACCATCATCGAGCAGGAGCAGGCCCGCGCCGGCTCCGTTCAAATGTTGATGCCCACCCTGCAACCTGCCGACCTTTGGCGTGAAAGTGGGCGCTACGATGCTTACGGCAAGGAAATGCTGCGCATAACAGATCGCCATGATCGCGACATGTTGTTTGGTCCGACCAACGAGGAAATGATTACGGATATTTTCCGTTCCTACGTCCGCTCCTACAAGGAGCTGCCTCTAAATCTTTATCATATCCAATGGAAGTTTCGCGATGAAATTCGCCCCCGGTTTGGCACAATGCGCTCGCGCGAGTTTTTGATGAAGGATGGATACTCTTTCGATATCGACAAAGAAGCATCTGAAAAGGCGTATCGCCGCATGTTTGTTGCCTATTTGCGTACCTATTATCGTATGGGGCTGACAGCTATCCCGATGAAAGCTGAAACTGGCCCCATCGGTGGTGATGTGAGTCATGAGTTTATTGTGCTGGCCGACACGGGGGAAAGCGCGGTCTTTTGCCATGAGGACATATTGCAAAAGCCAATTCCGCCCCGCGATACCGATTTTACAGGTGATCTAACGCCGATTGTTGATGATTGGACATCTCTTTACGCCGCGACCGAAGACATGATTGACATGGAAGAATTTGAGCGTGTTGTGCCTGAGGACAAACGTATTGCCGCCCGTGGCATCGAAGTGGGTCAAATATTCTATTTTGGCACCAAATATTCCGAAATCATGAAAGCAACCGTAACCGGCGCAGATGGCAAGGACGTGGCCGTGCATTCAGGCTCCTATGGCATTGGCCTTACGCGTTTGGTTCCCGCTATTATTGAGGCATGCCATGATGAAAATGGCATTGTTTGGCCAATTAGCATCGCCCCGTTTGAGGTTGCATTGCTTAATCTTAAAATTGCCGACGAAATGACCAGTAAGGCATGCGAGGATTTGTATTCCCAACTTGGTACGGCTGGGATTGATGTGCTTTATGATGACCGTAAGGATGGGGCCGGGGCAAAATTTGCCACAGCTGATTTGATCGGTATTCCATTTCAGTTGATCATTGGTCCGCGCGGTGCAAAGTCCGGGGAAGCCGAAATTAAAAACCGCAAAACCGGGGAACGCCAAACGGTGCCTCTAGATCAAGTGGTGAAAACCCTTAGCGATCTTATCATTCCAGAACGACGGGATACCATTTGACCAAGTCAGAAGCCAAAACTCCCCCCCGTGGTGCGGGGGCATTCTCGCGATTTGAATGGATGGTTGCCGGGCGTTATTTGCGCTCTAAGCGTAAGGACACGTTTATCTCAGTCATTGCCGGATTGACCCTGACAGGTGTTGCCATCGGTGTCGCGACCTTGATTGTCGTCATGTCGGTGATGAATGGATTTCGGGCGGAATTGTTGAACAAAATATTGGGCCTGAACGGCCATTTTACTGGTTTTCCCATTGAGTCAGAATTTACTGATTACAATGAGTTGATGGTAAAAATTGAAGAGATTGACGGCGTCATAACTGCAATTGCCTTTGCTGAAGGGCAGGCTCTGGCCTCTGGGATTCGTGAGTCCTCTGGAGTTCGGGTTAGGGGTATGGATTTTGCGACTATTGAAAAACTCCCCCTTTTGGCGACGGGCGCACATTTTGGCGCATGGGACCAGTGGGATACCAGTAATGGTGTGGCCATTGGGGTGCGCTTGGCCCAAAGATTGGGGGTGACGATTGGCGATAGTATTACGCTTGTAAACCCCAATGGCTCGATCACCCCCTTTGGCACAACACCACAAATTCGCGCCTATCCCGTCAATGTGATTTTCGATTTAGGGATGGTCGAATTTGATAGTTTTTATGTTTATTTGCCGCTGGAACCCGCCCAGAGATACTTCAAACTATTTGAGGATGTGTTGCGCCCGGGCGTCGAGCCGTTACCTCTGGATGCGACGGATGCGCAGATCGATGAGGCCTATGAACGTATTTATCGCGCCTCTGCCTTTGAAATATTTATTGAAGACCCCGATGACACTGCCGCAATGCGAGAACTCATTTATACCCACATTGAACGGCCTATGGTGTTGACAGACTGGAAACAACGCAACGCTACGTTTTTCTCGACCCTGCAAGTGGAGCGGGTGGTAATGTTCGTTATTCTATCGATGATTGTGATCGTTGCCGCCTTCAATATTGTGTCTTCCCTGGTGATGCTGGTTAAAGATAAGGCCGCCGATATTGCGATCCTAAGAACCATGGGGGCAACCCGGGGTGCTATTATGCGGATATTCCTGATTACCGGTACGGCAATTGGTCTTGTTGGGACATTGGTCGGGGCGATTTTGGGGCTGATTTTGGCGGTGAACGCGGAGGCGATACGGGTATGGGTATCCAATATTTTTGGTATTACGTTATTTCCCCCTGAAGTGTTTTTTCTATCAGCTTTGCCCACAAAAATTGATTTTTACGAGGTTGGGTTTGTTATTGGCTTGTCGCTTTTGCTTACTTTCCTTGCGACCCTATATCCCGCCTTACGCGCCGCCCGTTATGACCCGGTGGAGGCCTTAAGATATGAGTGACACAAACCTTGAACTTATCGACGTGTCCTATGCCTATGATGGGGGGCGTGAAAAGCTACAAATCCTTGAAAGGGCGAGCTTAACCGTTAAGAAAGGCGAACTCATTGCCTTGGTTGCCCCCTCAGGTGCGGGTAAATCTACCCTGTTACACTTAGGTGGTTTACTTGAACGCCCACAAAAGGGTGAAGTCACAATCGCGGGACAAAACACCAATGCGCTTTCGGATCGCGCGCGTACACTAATGCGCCGCAATACTGTTGGGTTTGTGTATCAATTCCATCATCTGTTGCCTGAATTCACGGCCCTTGAAAATGTTGCAATTCCCCAAATGATCGCCGGTAAGAGTATTTCTGAGGCGAGCGAATACGCCCTAACCCTGCTTGATAATTTGGGCGTTGCACCACGTGCATCCCATCGACCTTCTGAACTTTCGGGGGGGGAGCAACAACGGGTGGCGATTGCCCGCGCCGCCGCCAATAATCCGAACCTGATTTTGGCAGATGAGCCGACGGGGAACCTTGATCCGGACACGTCAAATTTAGTATTTGAGGCTTTGTTGAGTTTAATTAAACAACATCAAAGTAGCGCGCTGATTGCAACCCATGATCATGATCTTGCCCGCCGTGCCGACCATGTTGTCACCCTAAAAGAGGGAAAAATTGTTCCGTTTGATCTTTAGTAAAATCGGCGAATTACAGAACATTGCATGTGTGTGAATTGGGTGACGACATTATTACACCGATTCTATGCCTATTTTTAATGCGCTTGCTTCCAAATGTAATTTTCGATTCATTTTGATATATTATACGTTTTTTCAAAATGTTCATAAAATTGTAGATACACAAATTAGAATAAAAAAGTCGAATTGCAAGTATAAGCCTTTGAAACAATTAAGTAATTACATTAAATTATAACATATAATAAACTTGTGAGCGCGGCTTGCTTTACCTGTAGCGCCTAGCGTAAAATCAAATCTCTATCTAACCTGCATTTTTGATGATGCTGTGTCAGGTAGAAATTCGATTACATGTTGTTTGGTTTTATTGTTGGGCATTATTTTTCTTACTCAAAACCAAATTTAGGAAGGAGAGACCATGAAAAAAATCATTCTAGCACTTCTATTTGTTTCGTTTGCTGCGCCATCATCAGTTTTAGCCGGCGGTATTGATCCCGTAGTTAATAAAGATGTGGATCCGGTGGTAAATGCCAGCAAGGAAGTTAACCCGCTGGTAAATGCCAGCAAGGAAGTCAACCCGCTGGTAAATGCTAGCAGGGAAGTCAACCCATTGGTAAATGCCAGTAGGGAAGTTAACCCGCTGGTAAATTAAAGTAGGTCTGGCGCGATAGCACTTCCACAATAATTAGATACCTAAATCGTTTCGTTTGGCAATACCAACGGACGTCTGATCTATTTGTTGAAACATTAGCTTATACAATTTGGGCGGAGCATGTATGTGCTCCGTCCTTTTTGTTTTCCAAGTTTACATGCTTCAATATGCCCAAAAGTACCAAATTAACACTTTGCATACCAATTATTCCACTATAGACAAGAAACACTAGACGAGAACAAAAAAGGAACATATAAGAACATATAGCAAACAAACTGGAGATTAGCATGATCAATGTTGTAAAAGACCTTATGGCATTTGTTTCCCTTGGTGCCTTTAGCATGACCTGTCTGCTCTGGATTGATCTTCTACGGAACATCAACTAATTGCCCCAAGGACATTACCCGTGTACAAATTTTGCAAAAGATGGGTGGATTGTGAAGTATTGGCTTGGTTCATGACTTAATGAATGCAAGATGAGGCAACGGAGATTTTTAATGACCAGCCCCGGTTTCATTCACCTGCATATTCATTCTGCCTATTCCTTGCTTGAAGGCGCGTTGCCGATTGAAAAGCTTGTCGATCTTGCGGTTAAGGATAATCAACCCGCATTGGGGATTGCTGACAGCTCCAACCTGTTTGGTGCGTTGGAGTTTTCTGAAAAAGCTGCCAAGAAGGGCGTTCAACCTGTTGTTTCCTGCGAGGTGCGGATTGATTTTCCATCCGTTGAGGGGGAGCGAGAGAGTGTAAAAAAGGGTAAGGAAACACTCGTTTTTATTGCCCTGAACGAAATTGGTTTTAAGAATCTATCGGCGCTCATCTCGCGTGCCTATCTGGATTGCGAGGGGGACGAGGCAAGCCTACACTGGGACTGGCTGAATTCGACGGTGGTTGAGGGGCTCATTTGTCTTACTGGAGGTTCTGAGGGGGCTATCGATCCACTTATTGCTGATGATCTTAAAGCGCGCGCCTTGATGCGCCTGGATGGCTTGCGCACTCTGTTTTCTGAGCATCTTTATATTGAACTTCATCGCCACGGCACCCCAAGTCAAAACATTGTTGAGCCGGTTCTTGTCGAATACGCCTACCAGCACGATATACCCTTGGTTGCAACAAACGAGACTTTCTTTCCTGCCCAATCTGACTACGAGGCTCACGACGCCTTGCTCGCCATTGCCGCAGGTTCGGTGATGGCCCAAACCCAGCGTAGAAAACTTACAGATCAACACTATTTCAAGTCACGCAAAGAAATGATGGAACTGTTTGCTGACTTGCCTGAGGCTTTGGAAAACACTGTCCATATTGCCCGCCTCGCCAATTTTCGCCCTTTAACCAGAGGGCCAATTTTGCCCAATTTTTCGGTCGCAAAGGGCGCGTCTCCTGAGGAGGCGCAACAACAAGAAGCAGATCAGCTCACAGCACTTGCAAAATCGGGACTGGACGCACGTCTGGCCTCGACTGGACTTGCCGATGGCTACGCGCGCAAGGATTATGATGATCGATTGGCTTTTGAACTAAAAGTCATCAAAAGTATGAAATATCCTGGGTATTTCTTGATTGTTGCTGACTTCATCCAATGGGCCAAGGACCAGGATATTCCCGTGGGACCGGGGCGTGGTTCAGGGGCCGGGTCACTGGTTGCTTACGTGCTCACCATCACAGATTTAGATCCCCTCAAATATCAACTTTTGTTTGAACGTTTTCTAAATCCGGACCGTACATCAATGCCCGATTTTGACGTTGATTTTTGTCAGGAGCGGCGCGAGGAAGTCATTAAATACGTCCAGAATAAATATGGACGTGATCAGGTCGCCCAGATCATCACCTTTGGAACATTACAGGCGCGCGCGGCCCTGCGTGATGTGGGGCGCGTATTGCAAATGCCCTATGGGCAGGTTGATCGTATCTCTAAATTGATCCCCTCAAATCCAGCCAATCCCCCAACCATTGCAGAGGCACTCAAGGAAGAGCGCCAGTTACGTGTGATGCGTGATGAGGACGAAACTGTTGCTGAACTCATTAGGATTGCCCAAAATCTTGAGGGCCTATTTCGTCATGCCTCCACCCATGCGGCTGGAATTGTCATTGGGGATCGGCCGTTGCAAGAGCTGGTTCCCCTATATCGCGATCTGCGCTCAGATATGCCCGTCACCCAATATGGGCAAAAATGGGTTGAGCCGGCGGGGTTAGTTAAGTTTGATTTCTTGGGGTTAAAGACTCTAACAATCATTGATTACACGATGAAAATGATCAACAGGCAGAAGCAAACCCTGACCCTCAAGGATATCCCAATCGACGATGAAACCACCTTCACAATGTTACGCAAAGGTGAAACTGTTGGGGTGTTTCAGGTGGAAAGTGCGGGCATGCGACGCGCTTTGGTTGATATGCAACCTGATCGCTTTGAGGACCTGATTGCTCTGGTTGCTCTGTTTCGTCCGGGGCCAATGGCTAATATCCCCACCTATTGCGCGCGCAAAATGGGTGAGGAAGAGGTTGAATATCTGCATCCCAAATTGGAACCTATTCTAAAAACAACATTTGGGGTCATAACCTATCAGGAGCAGGTGCAGCAGATTGGCCGGGACTTGGCAGGCTATACCCTTGCGGAGGCGGATATTTTGCGCCGCGCCATGGGCAAGAAAATCAAATCTGAAATGGATGCTCAGCGCGATCGTTTTGTTCAGGGGGCGGTTGAGCGTGGTGTGCCACAAAAGGTGGCTAACAAAATTTTTGATGCCTGCGCCAAGTTTGCTGAATACGGGTTTAATAAATCGCACTCCGCCCCATACGCCTATTTGACCTATCAAACCGCTTTCCTCAAAGCCAACTATACACGGGCCTTTATTGCAGCTTCCATGACGTTGGATATGGGAAATACTGATATATTGGCTGAATTCAAACGTGATGCGGACCGTCTTGAAATTGAAATCATTGCCCCATGCGTCAACCGTTCCGAAATTGCGTTCGATGTTAAAGACAATAATATTCACTATTCCCTTTGTGCCGTGAAGGGGGTTGGCAAGCAAGTGGCCGAACATATTGTTGAGGTCAGGGCAGGGCGTGCCTTTGAAGACTTGGCCGATTTTGCCAATCGAATTAATCCTAAAATTATCAATCGTCGCACCGCCGACGCGCTGGTCAATGCGGGCGCATTTGATATGCTCGTGCCCCATCGTGAACAGGCGGCGGAGGCAATCGAAACCATGATCGGCACCGCCCAGCGCGCCGCCAGCAATCGTGCCAATGGTATTTCAGATATGTTTGAAGTTGAAAAACCGCAAACAATTTTGC
Organism: Alphaproteobacteria bacterium; assembly: GCA_024279675.1. GTDB lineage: Bacteria > Pseudomonadota > Alphaproteobacteria > Rhizobiales > Devosiaceae > DROE01. The sequence goes on along the minus strand of JAJRRG010000147.1, from coordinate 14,095 downwards.
TCAACCCCAACTTTACCCGCTGGACAAATTTGCAACTTTTAGAGCGGGAACATATGGCAATTGGTTTTCATTTGTCGGGGCATCCATTGGATGATTTTGCCGACGTCCTTGAAAAGCAAAATGTGATCAAGTGGTTGGATCTGGAACAACGCGCCAAGGACGGAGAGAGCCTTGGTAAAATTGGCGCAAGTGTAGTTGCACGTCAGGACAGGCGGACCAAAGCGGGCAAGCCAATGGCCATTCTCACGCTCTCTGATCCCAGTGGCAGTTTTGAATGCTTGATGTTTTCAGAACAAATTTCACAATTTGGCGCGGTATTGGAAACAGGCATGTCCGCCATATTGGACGTGGAGGCCGAAGCCTTGCCCGACGGGGTGCGCTTGCGATTATTGCGCGCACAATCCCTTGAAAATATTGCGGAACAGGCTGTTCGCAAACTGATCATTTATGCCACGCACGAAAAATGTATCGCACCTATTGCCAAATTGCTGGCTCCGGGGGGGAGGGGCAGCGTCCACTTTATTGTGCGTTCCCCATGTGGACAGCGGGAAAGTGAAATTGCCTTGGGTGGAGATTATCAGCTTAATGCTGACCTTGCAGGGGGCATAAAATCCATGGCCGGGGTTAACGATGTGCGCCTAGTATCATAAAACAACTATATCCATTATTCAGACTTAAATCCTGCGCAAAGTGAGATATATTCGTTTTGCTAAAAACTCCCCTTGCGTCATGCAATCCTTTGGGGTATAGCCCGCGCGACTAGGGTCTTGGCCCTAAATTCACACACGGGTGGCGAGTTCCAAATTCATGGACACTCTTCCGGTGGCGACACGAAATATGTCCTAAATTAATAGGCATGGCTCTAATCGTTACATTTCCCCCGTGGAGGCAAAAACCGGTAAAGGAGCATGTCATATGGCATTGCCAGATTTTTCTATTCGTCAACTTTTAGAAGCAGGTGTTCACTTCGGCCACCAAAAACATCGTTGGAACCCAAAGATGGAACGTTTCATCTTTGGCACGCGTAATAATATTCACATCATGGATCTCAGCCAAACTGTGCCGATGCTTTATCAAGCCTTGCAGTTGGTTTCAGATGTTGTTGCTGACGGTGGTCGCGTTCTTTTTGTTGGCACCAAGCGTCAGGCGGCACCGATTGTAGCGGCGGCTGCGGAACAATCCGCCCAGTATTTTGTGAACTCCCGCTGGTTGGGCGGCATGCTCACCAACTGGCAGACCATTTCCAAATCCATCGCCCGTTTGCGCGAGCTTGAAGCCCAGGAAGCCGAAGGCAACCAGGGTTTGACGAAAAAAGAATTGTTGCATCTTTCCCGTGAAAAAGCGCGCCTAGATCGCGATCTGGGTGGCATCAAGGAAATGGGAAACATTCCTTCAGTTTTGTTTGTGATCGATACGAACAAAGAAGCGATTGCTATCGCCGAAGCGCGTCGCCTTGGTATTCCGGTTGTTGCTGTTATCGATTCTAATTGCGATCCCGATGATGCGGATTTGCCAATTCCTGGGAACGATGATGCGGCCCGTGCTATTGAACTGTATTGCAACTTGATTGCAAAGGCGGCTCTAGATGGCATTGCACGCTCCTCATCAGATCACGGAATTGATCTTGGCGAGCAAACAGAAACACCTGTGGAAGCAGTTGTCGCAGCTGAGCCAGCATCGCCTGAACCAGCACCTGTTGCCGCGCCCGTTACAGAAGTGGCTGTTGCAGAAGTAGCTATTGAAGCGCCTGCCAAGGAAAGTACTTCTGGTACAATGTTTGCCGCACAGGCAGGTGAACCTGATGATTTGAAAAAAATCTCAGGCGTTGGCCCGGTTATTGAGAAGAAATTGCACGCTTTAGGAATTACAAAATATGCTCAAGTTGCTGCTTTTTCTGCAGATGACGTTGAAAAAGTTGATGAAGAACTTAATTTCAAAGGGCGCATCGATCGTGACAATTGGCTAGAACAAGCCGCTGAGTTCGCCAAAGGCGCGTAAAGCATAATTTAGCCCGGTATATCCGGGCTAAAACTCTATGTGTGAACACCATATGAGTTAATACTCAAATTTTTATAATTATCGCGCCCACTGGGCGCCACGAAAGGAAGTTAGCTATGGCTATTTCTGCTTCACAAGTAAAAGAATTGCGCGAAATGACTGGCGCTGGCATGATGGATTGTAAAACAGCCCTTAATGCAACCGAAGGCGACATCGAGGCCGCTATTGATTGGTTGCGCTCCAAAGGTTTAGCCAAAGCCGCCAAAAAAGCAGGTCGCGTTGCGGCTGAAGGTCTTGTCGGCGTGGCAACAAATGGTACAACTGGCGCTGTTGTGGAAATAAATTCAGAAACAGATTTTGTGGCTCTGAACCCAGAATTTCAAGCTCTTGTTTCTACGACCGCAAAACGCGCATTGGAGGGCGGTGTTGACGCTGATACGCTGAACGCCATGACCTACCCGGGTGAAGAGATCACCGTTGCAGAAAAAATCACGGCCGCCGTTGCAAAAATTGGAGAGAATATGGGCCTGCGCCGCGCTGAAATGTTAAGCGTTAAAGAGGGTGTCGTTGCAACCTATGTGCATAACGGAGTTGTGGATGGCCTCGGACGCATGGGCGTTTTGGTTGCTTTGCAATCCTCTGGCGATGGCAAAGTCTTACAGGCGCTTGGCAAGCAGATCGCTATGCACATTGCCGCAATTAATCCGTTGGCAATTTCCTCTGATCAACTAGATGAAGCCGTTGTTGCCCGTGAACGCGCAGTATTCAGCGAGCAGGCAAAGGAATCTGGCAAGCCACCTGCAATTGTTGAAAAAATGGTTGAAGGACGCATTCGCAAATTTTACAGCGAAGTATGTTTGCTTGATCAGGTGTTTGTTATTGATGGCGAAACCAAAGTGGGTGACGTCATCAAGAATGCCGCCAAAGATCTAGGTACGGAAATTACGTTAACAGCCTTTTCCAGACTTGCATTGGGCGAAGGCGTTGAAAAAGAAGAGAATGATTTTGCCGCTGAGGTTGCCGCCGCCGCTGGCAACTAGTAGTCTCAATCCAATTCGTTTTGAATAAGTGAAGGGTCTGCAAAATCTATTGGGTTATGCAGACCTTTTCACGGATAAAAAGCGAGATGGCTGAGGCACTTGGTGTCCTGAAATTTGACCCGTTTAAGGTCTAGCAATTTCAGCTTTCTGGCCGTTATTGTACTAATTGCAGGGGATTTAAGTGTCTGATACTCCATATAAGCGCATTCTTTTGAAAATATCTGGCGAAGTGCTGGCCGGTGACCAAAATTTTGGTATTGAAGCTAAATTCCTAAAATCCATTGCCAGTCAAATTGTTGAAACAGCGAATCAAGGCGTACAAATCGCCATTGTGATTGGCGCCGGCAATATTTTCCGTGGTCTGAAGGTCGCCGCAGAAGGCGGGGATCGCGTGACCGGTGATTTAATGGGAATGTTGGGAACCGTCATAAATTCTTTGGCTTTGGGACAGGAAATTTGCAAGCAGGGCGTCGATGCAAAAGTCTTCTCATCCGTTTCCATGCACTCAGTTGCTGATGTTTTTACCGCGCGCGATGCCAAACGTGCCTTAAAAAGCGGGCAAGTGATTATTTGCGGCGGCGGAACCGGTAATCCATTCTTTACGACAGACACCGCCGCTGCACTTAAGGCCATTGAACTGGATTGCGACATTCTGCTGAAGGGAACAAAGGTTGACGGCATTTACTCCGCTGACCCGGCCACAGACCCGAATGCCTCTCGCTATGAGAGCCTCAGCCATGCGGATGTTATTTCCCAAGATCTCAAAGTCATGGACACGGCAGCTTTTGCTCTAGCCCGCGATAATAATTTGCCAATTCTTGTTTATGAGTTAGAAGCAAAAGGTGGATTATCTGGCGTGTTGGATGGTAGTGTCCGTTCAACCCGTGTTGGCTAAATAAAACCAGAATTGGAATACTAATATGTCCGGCGATTTTTCAGTGAGTGCCCTGAGCACACGAATGAGCAAATCTGTTGCCTCTTTGAAAGACGAACTCGGGGGGCTAAGAACTGGTCGCGCCAGTGCCAATATGCTTGACCCGATTATGGTGGATGCCTATGGCTCACCCATGCCCCTTAGCCAGCTGGCCAGCGTGTCTGTGCCCGAGGCCAGAATGCTTTCGGTTCAAGTTTGGGACAAATCAATGGCCGGCGCAGTTGATAAGGCTATCCGTGAATCTGGTCTGGGGCTAAACCCCATCGCGGAAGGTACAAATATTCGTATTCCATTGCCTGAACTTAACGAAGAACGCCGCCGTGAATTGACAAAAGTTGCAGGAACTTACGCCGAACATGCAAGAGTTGCAGTGCGCCATATTCGCCGGGATGGGATGGATAGTCTCAAAAAGGCGGAAAAAGATGGCGATATGGGCAAGGATGAAATGCATGACTTTTCAGAACAAGTGCAAAAAGCCACGGACGATGCAATCAGCCAGATTGATGAGTTGACTGCAAAAAAAGAACAGGAAATTATGCAGGTTTAGCCAGTGTCGGCTTAGATAACGGAGGGGGTATCCCTTCCGACTTTGCTCACTCTTTTTGAATTTTGGAAATATTTGAGGACGATGTCGATAGAATCCGCCAATATTATCAATCTTGACGCGTCGTCTACGACGTCCGCATCGGAATCAGCAATATCAAATCTGCCCACCCATATCGGTGTAACCATGGATGGTAACGGCAGATGGGCTGAGGCGAGGGGGAAGGCACGCACAGAGGGGCATCGAGAAGGCATCAAAGCCCTTAGAATGCTCGTTGAAAGTGCCATACGGTATAAAATTCCCTATCTTACGGTTTTTAGTTTTAGTTCCGAAAACTGGCGACGACCAAAAACCGAAATCGATTTTATTTTCAAGCTTATGCGCAAGTTTGTTGAATCAGACCTTAAGAAGTTAATCGCGAACAATGTGCGGGTGCGCATCATCGGGGAGCGTGATGGGCTGGAAAAAGGCCTGCAAAAAATTATCCAGCAAGTTGAGAGCAAAACAGCACACAACACCGGGTTGAATTTGAACGTTGCCTTTAACTATGGTGGGCGATCAGAAATCACATCTGCGATCAAATCTATTCTCAAGGATGTTCAATCGGGCAAACACACCATTGAGGATGTTGATGAGGACTTGGTGGCGCGTTCGCTTTTTACTGCGGGAATCCCGGACCCGGACTTGCTCATCAGAACCGGTGGTGAAAAACGCACTTCTAATTTCCTGGTTTGGCAATCAGCTTATGCGGAACTTGTATTTTTAGATGTCTTATGGCCGGATTTTGATGAAAAATCCTTTATGTCGTCGCTAAAACAATATGCTTCACGTCAACGTCGTTTCGGTGGAATCGAGACAGTTAAATGAGTGATGAAGGACTAAATAAACCTACCGATCCCAATCAAGGGACCAAAACGCGTTCATGGGCTGATTTGCGGCCTCGCCTGATTTCTGCATTTTTTATGATCACAGTTACAATCTTCACCGTTTGGGCCGGGGGGATATGGTTTGCCATTTTTGTATCTTTGGGTTTTGCTGGCGTGATGATGGAGTGGGAAAAAATGATCGCCCGCCAACCTATTGCTATCTCCGGTATGGTCTTGACCGCAGTTTTGGCACTGGTGGCCATCGCGACATCAATTTATGGTTTTGTCGGCGCACTTGCGCCAATTGCGGCCGGGTTACTAATCGTAATTTTCAGCTCAAACTCGCACAAGGCGTGGCGCGCGGGGGGCTTTGTGTTTTTTTCATGCGTCATTATCGCCCTCATCGCGGTGCGTGGCGAAACATATCTTGGTTTCGCGGCGATCTTTTTTCTTGGGACGACAGTGTGGATGACGGATACTGGCGCATTTTTTGCCGGGCGGCACTTTGGCGGGGCTAAGCTAAACCCTGAAATATCACCAGCAAAAACCTGGTCGGGGGCCATTGGAGGGCTTATCGCTGGAAGCTTGGGTGGATTGTTCATTTGGATACTCTCAACGCCATCCCCATGGTGGATTGGGTTGTTAATTGCTTCGGCTGTGTCAGTTTCGGGACAATTGGGGGATTTAAGCGAAAGTGCAGTCAAACGATTTTTCCGAGTTAAAGATACCGGAGACGCAATCCCCGGACATGGGGGGCTTTTGGATAGGCTAGATAGCCTTACATTTGGCGTATTGCTTATATTTATCGTAGGTGCTTGGCATATCGCCCCTGATATGGCCGCGGCTGGATTACTTGTCTGGTGATTTTTCTCCCTGATTTGGACTGTATTTATGTTTGATTTTGCTTGGTGGTTACTCTCCTATATTGCGCCCTTTTTGCTCGTTTTGACCATCATCGTGTTTGTCCATGAAATGGGCCATTATCTGGTTGCCCGTTGGAATGGCATTGCCATTCACACCTTTTCCATTGGTTTTGGCCGCGAGATTGTCGGATTTACTGATAAGCTGGGGACCCGCTGGCGTTTGTCGATGATTCCCTTAGGTGGTTATGTTCGATTTTTGGGGGACATGAATGTTGCAAGTCTGAACGACCCCAATGCACTTGAGAATTTTGATCCACAAGTACGGCCCCATTTGTTTTCTCAAAAATCGGTATGGCGGCGCATTGCAGTTGTTGTTGCAGGGCCACTTGCCAACATCATCTTCACCTTTGTTGTTCTGTACGGACTGTTACTCGGGTATGGGCAATATGTAACCGAGCCCGTCGTTCAAGATGTTTTGCCAAATTCTGTTGCCGCTGAGGCAGGTGTACAAGCGGGTGATCGTATTTTGCTTGTGGATGGCTATTCTGTTCGCAGCTTCTCAGATTTCCAAAGGCTGGTTTCCACAAGTCCTGAACGCCAGGTAACTATTTTACTTGATCGTTTAGACCAGGAAATTGAAATTTTGGTTGTGCCTGAAGTTGCCATGATAACCGATCGATTTGGCAATGAACATCGTGTGGGCAGGATTGGCGTCTCCAGAAGTGTGAGCGCTGACGATGTCGTAAAATTCTATCCCGATCCAATCGAAGCCATATCCATGGCGACGGAAGAAATGGTGTTTCTTGTTGACCGGACATTCGCTTTCCTTGCAGATTTTTTGTGGGACGTGGGGATATTGAACAGCTTGGCGGACCAATTAAAGTTGCGCAAGTCTCTGGCAACGTTGCAACTTTAGGGTTCCTTGCCCTCATCAACCTTACGGCTCTCTTGTCCCTTAACATCGGCATATTCAACCTCTTCCCAATTCCCATGCTTGATGGGGGACATCTGGTATTCTACCTGATTGAAGCGGCCAAGGGACGCCCGTTGAGCCAGAAAATTCAGGAAATAGGGTTTAGATTCGGTATGGCAATCGTTTTCTCTTTGATGGTGTTCACTTTGTTTAACGACATTTTTTAATTGAAGTTGTTGAAACTATTGAGTGTTGCACGATTGCATCCCCAAAAAAATAAGCTTCCGATATTGCTGTTTGAGGTTGCTCTTAGCAGAAAAACTAGTAAAACATTTACCTGATGAATGGTAAAAACCATGCATGCGCGATTCTATCTATCCGCAAGTACGGTTTAACAAGAAGGCAGTCGAGAACATTATGATGCAACGCAATTGGTTTAAAAGTTTCGTTTTATCTTTGGCTCTAGTGGTTTTGTCCCCCATGACGGGGGTGAATATCGCAGTGGTTGGTGTGCAGGCTGCACAGGCCCAAACCATAGCGCGCATTAGCGTAGATGGTAATTCTCGGGTTGATGATGCGACGCTAAAAACATACCTGACCCTTCAGGTTGGTGATGTTGCGACGAGTTCTCGTATTCAGGCCTCTATTGCTTCGCTTAATGCTACGTCGCTGTTTAACAATGTCAGTATTCGTTTTTCCGGTGGAACCTTGCGAGTGGTTGTGAGTGAAAACACCGTTGTAGCCTCCGTTCTTTTTGAGGGCAATTTGCGGTTTTCCGATGACAGTCTTATTGCCATGGTCAATCTTGCCTCGCGTGGCACATATACTGATGCGCGTTTGGCCGGTGATATTGCAACCATCAAAAGCGCCTATGACTCCGCTGGGTATACCGGTGTGAATGTTACGTCTCGTACCGAGAATGTGGCTGATGGACGCAAACGTATCGTTTTTGTAATTAACGAGGGGGATCGCGCGGGAATCGCGGCGATTAACTTCACTGGTAACAATGTGTTTGGTGAAGGCGCTCTAAAGGACGTCATTCTCTCTAAAGAATCTCATATTCTGAGCTGGCTTTTCAAAGACGATGAGCTAATTCAAGAAAAGCTGGACGTTGATAAAGAGCGTATCCGTTTTTACTATATCAATCGTGGCTACCCTGATGCGCGTGTCCTCTCCGCTGTGAGCGAGTTTGATGCGGAGCGTAATGCTTATTTCGTAAGCTTCACTATTTCAGAGGGTGAATATTACCAGTTTGGAGATATTGGAATTGAAACGTCAATTCCCGGCCTTGATACAGAGCAGCTTAAAGCCAATGTAATTACTTATTCAGGCCAAGCTTATTCTTATTCTGATTTGCAGAAAAGTGTTGAAAATCTTGCTTATCGGGCAACGGGGCAGGGGTTCTCGTTTGCCGATGTGCGTCCGCGTCTTGATCGCGATGTGTTGAATAAGGTCTTCAATCTCACCTATTTGGTGGATGAGGGCGCGCGCGTATATATTGAGCGCATCAACATTATAGGAAATACTCGCACGCGTGATTTTGTTGTCCGTCGTGAATTGGAATTTGCCGAAGGTGATCCGTTTAATCGTTCAATGATTACCCGTGGAAAGTCAGCCATTGAAGCGCTTGGGTTCTTCTCCTCGGTTGGTGTTACTACATCTGCAGGTAGTGCCCCTGATAAGGTTGTTCTAAATGTTGCCGTTATAGAGAAATCAACAGGTAGCTATGGCGCAACCGCTGGCTATTCATCTGCTGATGGAATCCTTGGTGAAATTTCCCTGACTGAAACCAATTTCTTGGGGCGCGGTCAATATCTTAAAGTATCCGTTGGTGCTTCGCCTAATGGACAGACCTATGATCTGTCATTCACCGAACCTCGGTTCATGGGGCTGAAAATTTCAGCTGGCATTGATATCTACAAACGAATCACAACAGAAACTCCGGGTACATTCTACGGTTCGGATACGACAGGTGGACAATTACGCTTTGGAGTTCCGTTGACAGATGAACTTTCAGTCACGTTGTTGGTTGGTGGAGAATCCCGCACCTATAGTGATACTAATCCGGCGGCAGGCGATACATCGTCTAACATCGTTGTAGATGGCCAAACCTTGAATAAGGCTTTTGTCGGATATTCCCTCCTTTATAATACTGTGGATGATCCCGTCGTTCCCACCTCAGGGTTCATTGCAACCTTTGAACAAAAATATGTGGGCTGGGATCACAACTATATTAGCACTGAAGCAAAAGCCCGTTACTTCATTCCCATTATCCGGGACTCAGGTATCGTTGCCTCTGTTCGTGGTCAGGCTGGCATTGTTACCGACCTGAGTGGAACAGGCGTTCGCGCAACTGAGACTTATTTTAGAGGTCCTCGTTTAGTTCGTGGTTTCGCAGCCCTGGGCATGGGGCCGCATGCGGCAAATGGAGAAGCCTTGGGTTCAACAATGTTTGCTGGGATTTCAGCAGAACTTGAGTTCCCAATTCCTGTTCTTCCTGAGAGCTATGGTATTCGCGGCGCAATATGGGCCGATTATGGGTATCTTTCCAGTGCTTCCATTGCCGTTCCCGTTGCAACAACATCTGGTGATACACAACAGGGTCGCGCATCTATCGGTGCATCCCTTATCTGGAATTCACCTTTTGGCGCACTACGCGGCGATTTTGCCCATGTATTGCAAAAAGATACGGGTGACAGCACTCAGATGTTCCAGTTCACCATCTCAACCTTGCTCTAGTTTCTTGAGTATGTGACACTAATATACCGCGGTGCATAACGTGCCGCGGTTTTTTGTAAGTGAGTGAATATGGTCGATACACGGTTTTTTGGTGAAGCAAAAGAAACAAAACTAGTTGACTTGCTTGGTGCCGTGGGACTTGCAGCTGAGGCTGCGGACATGCATTTTCAGGACATGGATGTTGGCGGTGTTGATTCTCTTGAAACGGCACAATCCCAAGACATTAGCCTTGCGGCGCAAAAACACTATTTGCCTGATTTGAAAGAGACGAAAGCGGGTGTCGTTTTAGTCGCCAAAGAGTTCAAAGATGATGTTCCAAGTGGTGTAATTGCAATTACTTGTGCCGAGCCTCACGCAAGTTTTGTCAAGATCATTGAATATCTTTACCCCGATTCTCAGCACAGATTGGCGGTTACTCCCCACGTTGGAGAACTTGGAGATCCTGTACTGGAAGACAATGTTACCATTGGACAAAATGTTGTTATTGGTTCAGGCGCACAAATTGGTGAAAACACGATCATTGGCCCCAACACAATCATTGGCCCCAATGTTTGCATCGGACGAAATTGTGTAATTGGAGCCAATGCAACACTTGAATGCGCATTGCTGGGGGATGATGTTGTAATTGGCCATGGAGCCCGTATAGGGTTCGCTGGATTTGGCTGGTTGGATCATGCAAAAACAAACAAAAAAATTCCCCAGGTCGGTCGCGTTATCCTGCAGGCACAGACGGACATTGGACCCAATGTATGCATTGACCGCGGAGCTTTAGGCGACACTATAATTGGTGAGAATACAAAGCTTGGTGCACTAACAATGATTGGGCATAATTCTGTCATCGGCAGAAATTGCTTGCTAGCCCCCGTTGCCGGTTTGGCCGGCGGCGCAATATTGGAAGATAGTGTCCTCATTGGTGCCAACGGTGGAACCGCTGGGCATTTAACAATTGGAGCTGGGTCGATAATTTTTGCCCGCTCTTCTGCTTCCAAAAGTTGGCCTGAGGGATCCAAGTTAGTTGGTAACCCCGCGCAGGATATGAAAGATTTTTGGCGAGAACTTGCAGCACTGCGAAGACTAGCAAAGGGAAAAACAAAATGAGCGAAAACCCACAAGCCGACGATGATGCAAAAAACTTACCGTTCTGGAAATCACTGATTTGCTAGATTGCTTGCCCCATCGGTATCCTTTTTTGATGCTTGATAAAATCATCGACATTGATGGCGATGATAGTGCGACGGGCATAAAAAATGTGACCTTTAACGAACCCATTTTTCAAGGACATTTTCCCGGTTCCCCGGTATTTCCGGGAGTATTAATCATTGAAGGGATGGCCCAAACCGCAGGCGCTATTGTTATCGCTGCGGAACGGGAAAAAGGCTCGTCGCATTTAGTATATATGCTGACAATTGATAAGTCAAAATTTCGTAAGCCTGCTATTCCAGGGGATAAACTTGAATATCACATCAAAAAAATACGCAGGCGTAAAAATGTTGGCCGTTTTTATGCGCGTGCAATGGTTGGTGACACACTGATTGCAGAAGCTGAAGTTGGTGCCATGATAATTGAGCAAGAATAGTCACTTCCTCCACTTAACTGGCACTATGTTTCTGACTAAAAATGAAGGTTTGATACTTTGGCGAACGCATTAATTCATCCCACAGCTATCGTTGGTGATGGCGCAAAATTGGGCCAAGGTGTAAACATCGGGCCCTATTGTATTGTTGGTGATAGAGTTGAGCTGGGGCAAGATGTTGAGCTTGTTTCCCACGTCTGCGTCGAAGGTAATACAAAAATTGGCAACAAAACGCGTGTTTTCCCCTTCGCTTCTATTGGTCACCAACCCCAGGACTTAAAATTCCACGGGGAGAATTCATGGCTCACAATTGGACAGAATTGCACTATTCGTGAAAATGTGACGATCTACCCGGGCACCCAACATGGCGGGTTAAAAACTTGTGTTGGCGATAACTGCCTGTTGATGGCAAATTCCCATGTAGCCCATGATTGTCAGGTTGGAAATAATGTAATTCTTGCCAATTATGTGGGAATAGCAGGTCACGCGATCATAGAGGATTTTGTGACTTTTGGCGGTATCTGCGTTGTTCATCAGTTTGTGCGGGTGGGAAAACATGCCTTTGTTGGCGCCCATTCCATGGTTGATGGGGATGTTATCCCCTATGGTATGGCCGTGGGTAATCGGGCAAAGCTCGCGGGACTGAATTTGGTTGGTTTACGACGACGTAAATTTGACAAGGAAGAGATTCATACCCTGCGCACAGCCTACCGTATGGTGTTTGCGTCTGAGGGAACATTACGTGAGCGCGTAACCGATGCTTCAGAGATGTTTCCGGACTCTGAATTGGTGCAGGACGTTGTCGGTTTTATCGCACAGGCGAAGGGCCGATCATTTTGTTTGCCGCGAAATGGGTCAAACGGCATCTAGTGGGCAGTTAAGCAAATCATACCCAATAAGCAAACCATGTTAAAATCCAACTCACAAAATTTGCCAATTCTAAAAATATTCATCCTCGCGGGAGAAGCCTCTGGGGATCAAATTGGCGCCGATTTAATCGGTAAATTGAGCACACAAGCAAATTTAGCTGTGAGCGGAGTCGGTGGCAGAAATATGCTCGACCGGGGTATGCAATCCCTGTTTCCCATAACAGATCTGTCTGTGATGGGGGGGGTGGATGTTATGTTGCGCTTACCCCTCTTATTGTGGCGCGTTCGCCAAACAATTCAGCACATTGTATCAACAAACCCCCAAATTGTTGTGCTTATTGACTCACAGGTCTTTTCAAATTTGGTAGCCAAGGGACTAAAAAAAAGAGGTTTTGATTCACCAATCCTATTGTATGTTGCGCCAACAGTTTGGGTATATAAACCTGAGCGAGCGGCAAAAATAGTCCCCCTTTATGACGAAATTCTCTCCATTCTTCCCTTTGAGCCTGCCATAATCAAAACCTTGAAGGGCCCTTCATGTCAGTATGTGGGGCACCCGGTACTTGAACGAAGCCTGCCCGTTCGTACCCCGACTATAATTGAAAACATTTTACTTTTGCCCGGCTCACGTGCAGGTGAGATCAGGCGGCATTTACCTCTACTCAAAGACTCCGTTCATTCCTTGTTTAAGCAGCATCCAAATTTGAAGTTTTCCTTGCTGACGTTGCCGCATCTACTCTCCAATATAGTCGACGAAACAAGCACTTGGCTAATGGATGTGCATGTAACAGATAGTAAAGAAATGAGACGGGAGCTATTTAAATCATCAGATATGGCTCTCACCGTATCTGGCACTGCGACGCTGGAACTGGCAGTGGCCAAAATCCCGATGGTTGTCATTTACATCATGGACGCCATGCAGGTGCGTATGAATAAAACCATTCAGGCAAAATACATATCGTTACCCAATTGCGTGCTGAACGCGCCAATTGTGCCCGATTTATTGATGGAACAGGCCGATGCAGCGCGGGTAATTGCCGCGGCTCATGATTTGATGAATAATCCGGCAAGTCGGCAAAAACAAATGGATGGCTTCCTGAAACTAGAAAAACAGATGGAAGCAGGAACGCCGGATTACCCAAGGCAAAATCCGGCGCATTGTGTGCTCTCGCATGTGCAATTGGATAAGCGCCCCTAATTCGGAGCGCCCATTCAAATTCAATCTTAACGTTTGTCTACAGACACATAGTCCCGGCGAACATGCCCATCATAAAGTTGACGCGGCCGGCCAATCTTTTTCTGCTTGTCACCGATCATTTCTTTCCACTGGGAAATCCAGCCCACTGTACGTGACAATGCAAAAATTGCCGTAAACATTGATGTGGGGAAACCAATTGCATCAAGAATAATGCCGGAATAAAAATCCACATTTGGATACAGCTTGCGGGAAACAAAATATTCGTCCTCAAGCGCAATTTTTTCTAGCGCGCGCGCAACTTGCAATGTTGGATTATTCTCAACACCCATCAAGTCCAGAATCTCCTTGGCTGTTTCCTGCATTACCTGAGCACGTGGATCATAGCTCTTATATACGCGGTGGCCAAAGCCCATCAGACGGAAGGGGTCATTTTTGTCTTTTGCCCGCGCTATAAATTCAGGGATACGGTCAGGCGTGCCAATTTCGCGTAGCATGTTGAGGGCAGCTTCATTCGCTCCACCGTGGGCCGGGCCCCAAAGACAGGCAACACCCGCAGCA
>JAJRRG010000146.1 GCA_024279675.1 Alphaproteobacteria bacterium | reverse complement strand
CAAACCGCCGCCAATTCTTTCAAGCCTGCCATCCTTGAAAATGGCGTCAAGGTTATGGTGCCCCCCTTCGTGAACGAAGGTGAAAAAATTATTGTTGATACGGGTGAAGTCACCTATTTCAAACGCGCTGAATAAATATCAAATTAACTCAAGGATAGTTTCATGGCCGCCTCCGCCCTGCTTAACATCATGATCAAAGCCGCCCAAAAAGCCGGACGCGCCCTCACCCGCGATTTCGGAGAAATTGAAAACTTGCAGGTCTCACGCAAAGGCCCGGCGGATTTTGTCTCCAATGCAGACCGCAATGCCGAAGAAATTATCCATGACGAATTGCTCAAGGCGCGCCCCACCTATTCGTTTTTGATGGAAGAAGGCGGCGAAATAAAAGGTGAAGACGGGCAGCACCGTTGGATCATTGATCCCCTTGATGGCACAACAAACTTCTTGCACGGCATTCCTTTGTTTGCCTCCTGTATCGCACTGGAACGTAATGGTGAAATCGTCGCCTCCGTGATTTATAATCCCATTATGGAAGAAACTTTCACCGCAGAACGCGGCGGGGGGGCTTGGCTTGATGGTCGAAAACGCCTACGGGTCGCAGGCCGCAAAAAGCTGGTTGACTGTGTCGCGTCAGCCGGCATCAACTCACGATCAGCTGCGGGCACCGCACGCGAAATCAAACAACTGGCGCGCATTGCACCAAGTGTTGGCGGTATCCGCAGAATTGGGTCACCCTGTTTGGATCTGGCCTGGTTGGCCGCTGGTCGGGTTGACCTTTACTGGGAAGCGGAGCTTTCCCCATGGGATGTAGCCCCCGGCATATTGCTGGTGCGCGAAGCGGGCGGGTTTGTCACCGATTTTTCCGGGCGGGATAAATCCGTGTGGAACGGTGAAGTTGTGGGGGGCAATGAAGTGGTGCAAGCCGCCCTACTCAAACAGCTCAAAGCTGTAGGATAAAACCAAAATTCTGCTAGCGCCAAAGTTTATAGTCAATGCTAAATTAACCTGCCCTATTGTCAGGATGCCCTTGGCTGAATAGTGTTGTCGTGAGTATTCGAAAAAACAAATCACGATAGGTTCGATAATCAGGCCATGAACGAACGCTACGATCCATATTTACTCGCCTCCCCCAATGTTTATCTGGTTAAGATGATCATATTCTTGATATTGATCCTTATGCTGGGGGGCATTTTGGCGTCGCAACTAGCGTCCGCTTTCTGGGCCAACCCATTTATCAATGGGCTCATTCTGTTTGTGTTGATCATCGGCATCCTGCTTAGCTTTCGCCAGGTTACCCGGTTAGTTCCTGAAATTCGTTGGGTGAACTCCCTACAGGAAGGCACCCCAGTAGAAGCAAATAGGCAGCCCGTCCTTCTGGCGCCTGTTGCTTTTATCCTGCGCGATCAGGTGGGGGAAACCATAATCACCCCTGCCTCCTTGCGTTCCATATTAGATTCGGTTGGTATTCGTTTGGACGAAGCCCATGAAACTGCCCGCTACCTCACGGGACTATTGGTGTTTTTGGGTCTGCTGGGTACATTCTTTGGCCTGTTACAAACTGTGAATTCTGTCTCCGGGGTTATTCAATCCCTCGATGTTACCTCAGGGGATTCGAGTTCCCTGTTCTCCAACCTTACCGAGGGGCTTGAAGCGCCGCTTTCGGGCATGGGAACAGCCTTTTCCTCATCCCTGTTTGGTCTATCTGGCTCCCTCATTCTTGGGTGTTTAGATTTACAAGCCGGTCAAGCGCAAAACGCCTTTGCCACCGAATTGGAAGACTGGATGTCTTCCATGACCGAACTCGACCACCCCGTAACCCAAATGCAAGCCTCAGGTCTTGGCATCTCAGGCGATGAGATGCACTCCGTGTTGGCACAATTGGGCGACAAGATGCAAAAGACCGACAGTTCCCAAAATGCCATCCGCGCCATGGCCGAATTGGCCCATGGTATTGATGGATTGGTCAAACATATTCGCGCCGAGCAGGAAGACCTACGCCGCCACATTGTAGAACAAGGCGAAACAAATAAAAAACTGCGTGATTTAATTGATGCCATGTTGGCGGAGGGTGATCATGACCCAAAACCACCAAAATAGTGTGCACCTACTTGCCATAAACCTGAGCGGTATTGCAAATATTCCATCCCTGGGAGCAAAATTCGCATGGCACTAGCAAGATCAAGACGGCGTACCCAAGTGGATTTTTGGCCCGGTTTTGTCGATGCCATGTCCTCGCTTTTATTGGTAATAATTTTCCTACTTTCCCTGTTTATGCTGGCCCAGTTCGTCCTTGCCCAGGAAATTTGGGGCAAGGACAATGCCCTCACCCGGCTAAATTCTCAAATTGCCGAACTTACGGATTTGCTACAACTCGAACAGGGCAATGCTCAGGATTTCGAATCAACAATCGCCTCACTCTCGGCAACCCTGAACGGTTCGCAAAGCGAACGTGATGACCTTGCCAACCAACTAAGTGGCGTTGGTAATGGCCTGTTGGAGCGAGATGGACAAATATCTT
>JAJRRG010000145.1 GCA_024279675.1 Alphaproteobacteria bacterium | reverse complement strand
GGGGGCAGAAATTCTGTTGGCCCTGTTTTGTTTGATGTCGTTGGACGCCCCATCGCTTCGGTTGAGGGCTTCAGATATTCGGACACATTGTTGGGAATGGGCACGGAAGGTGGCACATGGTCCTATGAAAATCTCTATGAGTTCTTGATCAAACCTAGGGATTTTGCGCCCGGCACCAAGATGACCTTCTCAGGTTTGCGCAAGGAAGAAGATCGGTTAAACCTGTTAGCCTATTTTCAGACGCTTTCGGCTAGTCCGGTTGCATCCCCCCAGTAGGGCTGATCGTTCTCTAATGATCTGAAATGACTTTTTTTTAAAGCGGGGCGTTCTTCATCGGAACGGCCCGCTTTGTTTTTGGGAGATACTCATGCTGTTATTACACTTGCAGGATATCGATGAACCCCGATGGAAACAGCGCCTGAGCACTCTGCTTGGGGACTACCCTGTTGTCCTGCGGTCCGACACCTATCATTGCGATGACATCCGCTATATTCTTGCATGGAAACCCTATGCGGATGCATTTGATGGCCTAAACAATCTCAAGGCAATTCTGTCCTCCGGGGCGGGGGTCGATGGTTTACTGACCCATAAAAATCTGCCAAAAAATGTTCCGATTGTTCGCTTCGTGGATGACGAACTCACCCAGTGTATGAGTGATTATGTCGTGGCCAATGTTACGATGCACCATAGATGTCATTCTCGATATCGCGATGATCAACTTGCAAAAAACTGGACACAGTTTTATCCGCCTCCCGCATGGGATATCAGAGTTGGCATCCTGGGGCTGGGCGTATTGGGTTTGGACGCCGCAAAACGTCTGATAGGCCTTGGCTTTGATGTGCGCGGATGGAGCCGGTCAAAAAAGATCGTTGATGGATTATCAAGTTTTTCCGGTGCTGATGAATTTGACGCGTTCTTAAGTGACACCGATATATTGGTTGATCTATTGCCCCTCACCCCTGAAACCATGGGTATCCTCAATTACGAAAACTTTTCAAAATTGCGCACCGGGCGCTTAAAGGGCGGTCCCGCTCTTATCAATGCGGCCCGTGGGGGACACCAGAAAGAAACCGATATTGTCAAAGCCCTTAACGATGGCACACTCGGCGCGGCCAGCCTTGATGTATTTGAAGTTGAACCCCTGCCCGCCAGCAGCCCGCTTTGGTCGCAGAAAAATTGCTATGTCACGCCTCATATCGCAGCGATCTCAAACCCGCAAAGCGGCGCGTCATACTTCGCTCGCGTCATTCGTGACCATGAAAAAGGCATGCCCCTGATAAACGTGGTTGATGTAAAGCGAGGCTATTAGCGATATGAGTTTTCCAGCGCGTTGTCGAAGCGCAAAACCGGTGCCCACTTTTGCTGACAACGCTTAACTATCGCGGCGATCTCAAATCCGAAAAAGCGGCGCGTCATACTTCGCCCGTGTCATTCGCAACCACGAAAAAGGCATGCCCCTGATAAACGTGGTTGATGTAAAGCGAGGCTATTAGCGATATGAGTTTTCCAGCGCGTTGTCGAAGCGCAAAACCGGTGCCCACTTTTACTGACAACGCTTAACTATCGCGGCGATCTCAAATCCGAAAAAGCGGCGCGTCATACTTCGCTCGCGTCATTCGTGACCATGAAAAAGGCATGCCCCTGATAAACGTGGTTGATCTGAAACGCGGCTACTAGCGATAACGCTCCTTGAGCATCATATAGGCGGCGCGGATTCCTTGATCCGTACCCCCTTGGGTGCGTCCGGGCTGGGCTTTTGGCATCCAGCCATAAATATCCATATGCACCCAATCGCCTACATTGCCAACAAAGCGCTGTAGGAACAATGCCGCCAATACTGAGCCGGCCTGCCCGCCGGTTCCGATGTGGTTAACATCCGCAACAGAGGAAGACATATTGCCATCATAGGGCGCCCATAGGGGCATATGCCAGAGCGGGTCGCCCCACTGGTTACCATGGCTCACCAACTGACGTGCTAAGGTTTCATTCGGTGAATAAACGGGGGGCAGATCGGGACCCAAAGCCACGCGCGCGGCGCCGGTCAATGTTGCCATATCAAGCAGTAAGTCTGGTTCTTCTTCGCTGGCATAGGCCAGGGCATCGGCCAAAATCAAACGACCTTCCGCATCTGTATTGCCGATCTCGACACTTATTCCAGCACGGGAGGGCAAAATATCACCCGGCCTGAATGCATTGCCAGAAATTGCATTTTCAACGATGGGCAACAACACCCGAAGGCGCACATTTAGCTTGGCGGTGACAATGGCATGGGCCAACCCAAGCACGTTCGCCGCGCCCCCCATGTCCTTTTTCATCAGAACCATCCCGGCCCCAAGTTTAATGTTGAGGCCACCGGTGTCAAAGGTCACCCCCTTACCCACGAGCGTAATTTTTGGGGCATCCGGGCTTCCCCATGTCAGATCGAGCAAACGCGGGGCCTCAGAACTGGCGCGTCCCACAGCGTGAATCATGGGAAAATTTTGCGCCAACAAATCGTCACCCACGATGGATGAGCAACTCATATTTCGCTTGGCTGCAAATTTGTGAATTTTTTGCTCAAAGGCCTCTGGCCCCAGGTCATTGGCTGGAATATTTATCAAGTCCCGTGCAATGAAAGCAGCGTCCACCAGGGTCTGCATTTCGTCAAACCCTTGCGCGGTGCCCTGAATGTCAGCCAAATTTATCTTGGATTGTGCGTTATCTTTAGAAGAACTCATATAACGATCGAAGCGATAGGTCCCAAGGGAAAAGGCCAATTTTGCAAGATCCGGTTGATCAATTGTCCCCTCAAGAGAGTAATTTCCAGCGGGCAGTTTTGCCGCGGCTTGTGCCAATATCAATGGCGGGCGTTGTTTGAAATTTCCAACCCCAAAGACATAGGCATCAATTATCCCTTGTGCATTGGGCAGTGCCAGCAATCGCCCGCTTTGGCCATAAAAATCGTTCTGCTCAAGCCAGTTTTGTTGAATTTTCGTTAAACTATTATAGCCGGATTTATTCGGTTCTAAACATATGATCGGGATGCTCGACTGTTCACTTGATTTGCTCAAAATGTTTTTCCTATGGCCATTCTGTTTTGTTTATTTCATCACAAAACCCGACTGGTTAACAGTGCTAAAACATCAGTTTAACCGACTGTTAGGGTTAATGATTTATTGAAATTGAGTGATTAGACGCAAAATGCAAATCCATAAAGTATGATATAATGAGTGTATCCACAAAGATTTTCCCGCATTTGGCCAAGGCCACCCGCACCCTATTGATGGTTAGTGTTGCGGCGGTAACATTGAGCGCCTGTGCCGCCAACCGCACGACAGTGCGCTCACCGGACTATTCGGGCCTGTCGCAGATGGATGCGCAAAACAATCTTTCACAACTTGCGGCTCGGTTTGAAGCCAACCGAAAAGACAAACGCGCTGCGATAAACTTTGCCGCCGCCCTGCGTGCCGTGGGGCAGAACAAACAAGCCGTTTCGGTGCTCGAAATTACCCTTGCCAGCCATTCCAATGACCCAAGTGTTGATATTGCCTATGCCAAGGCTTTGGCCTCTGATGCGCGATTTGAGCAAGCCCTCAACGTTATTAACAACACAATC
>JAJRRG010000144.1 GCA_024279675.1 Alphaproteobacteria bacterium | reverse complement strand
TGATATTTATTCAGCGCGTTTGAAATAGGTGACTTCACCCGTATCAACAATAATTTTTTCACCTTCGTTCACGAAGGGGGGCACCATAACCTTGACGCCATTTTCAAGGATGGCAGGCTTGAAAGAATTGGCGGCGGTTTGCCCTTTGACGACCGGTTCGGTTTCTTTGACTTCAAGGGTTACGAATTGCGGCAACTCAACACCAAGGGGTTTGCCCTCATGGCTTTCCGCCTTGACCTTCATGCCGTCTTGCAGAAAGTGAGCGCGCTCACCCACAAATTCTGTCATGAGTTCGAGTTGTTCGTAGGTTTCATTATCCATGAAGACCAACATGTCATCCTGTGCGTAAAGGAATTGGTACTCTTTTTGCTCCAGTCGAATTTTGTCAACTGTTTCAGCGGAACGAAAACGCTCGTTTAGTTTGGTATTGCTGACAATTCCCTTTAGTTCAACCTGGGCAAAAGCTCCCCCTTTGCCCGGCTTCACATGATTGACTTTAACCGCCACCCAAAGCTCTTTTTTGTGCATGATAACGTTGCCGGGGCGAATTTCATTGCCGTTGATTTTCATAAAAACTGTTCCTGAAGCATTTGAGCCAGATAATATATAGTGGGGTTTTTGGGTTTTGCCCTAGATTGCCTTCCCATACAAGCCCCTACTGGCAGGCTTAAGGTGAAGAGTAAATCTTAAGGGGCTTATCCTTAATTCTGAACAGGCAAAATACGGGCGGGCAGGGTGGCGTCATCCGGGGGGCTGGCGGGCCAATAGCGTGCCCGTAGATCAGCAATTTTTTGGTCTTCATCGGTAATAGAGATTAAAAGTCTATCGAGCTGCGCATCGTTTAGGCCCTGGCGTTGGGACAGGGTGCGCCACATGGCGGCGGTTTGCAGATCAAGGGAAACATTTTCACCTACTGCCAATAATTTTGCCAGACGGGTTTGGGCAATTGCATTGCCCCCATATGCGGCACGCATATACCACAGGATGGCTTCTTTTCGATCTTGCTCAATACCATCCCCTAGGTAAAGGAATGTAGCATATTCGACCTGCGCATTGGCAAGACCATATTGGGCAGCGATGCCAATATGATTGACGCCAAGGGTTGGGTTGGGGGCAGTGCCAAGTCCCTGGCGCAGCATTTGTCCGTAATCATAATGGGCTTCAGCCAGCCCTTCCTGCGCCGCTTCCCCCATCAATTCAAAGGCACGCACAATATTTGGAGCGGCATAGAGGCCCTCAATGTGTAACAGGGCCAAATTGTATTTGGCTTCGCGATGTCCCTGCTCTGCGGCGAGGGCAAACAGGTCTGCCGATTTTTGCCGGTTTTTTGGAACACCATCACCATATTGGTATAGCAAAGCCAATTGAAAAGTTGCGGCGGTATCGCCGTTCTCCGAGGCAATTGCATACCAGGATGAAGCCAGAGCCATGTTTTGTGCGACCCCAAGGCCATTGGCGTAGATGGTTGCTATCAGGGTTTGCGCTGTCGCATCATCATTTTGCGCTCGATCAAGGGCATAGGAGAGGGCCGTAAGATATTCGCCGCGCTGGAAAGCCCCATAAGCCAAATCTACAGGGCGACGGGGGCCAAAATCTCTGCCGAGACGGAGGCAGCGTCTTCTGCATTCTCAATTTCCACCTGCGTTCCAACTACTGGAAAGTTTTGTACGGCTTCACTTTGCCCAAAGGACTGGGCGGGTAGTAACATAAAGAGCGCCAAAGACAGGCAAGTGAATAAGCACACATGGGTCAAGTATTTAGGGCTGGAAATTCTCATTGTTCAATTTCAGCGTATTGATCGGCGGATTTTTTGATGTCCAAAAGAGCGCGGGTAGCGCCACTCTTGGCATCCCAGATATTTTGCCCCACACCGATAAATTCAGAGATTTGTGTGTTGATTTTGTCAGGAGCTGTCTCAGGGGAAAACAGGGCGCACGGGATTTCAAAGAGTGTGTGCCACCATTGGGCCAATTCTAAATCCTCGGTGCCGGGGGCAATCTGAATGTCACCAAATCCCACATAGTCGGCCCCTGTTTCTCCGCGTAACATAGCCTCATGGCGTGATCTGATATTGCCCGCCCCGACAATAAAATCAGGCTTAAGGGCGTTTGTAGCCTCAACAAATTTGCCCTGTCCCGCACTGATATGAACACCATCAACGCCCATCATGCGCACAAGATCAGGGCTGTTATCAAGCAAAACGGCGCATTCACGCGTTTGGGCAAGGGGGGTAAGCTCTTTAATCAGCTTCTTATAGTCACTTTCGCTCAAACCGGCGCGTTGAATGATCAGGGCTGAAATAATCCCGGTTTCAATTGCGTTTGTTAACGTTGCCTTGAATGCCTGATCTGCTTGCTCTGGTGAGGTGAAGGGGGGAGTGGAAAGAATTATCTGCAATTCACAAAATATCCTGAAACAGCATTGGAGAAAAGAATTGTTTGTGGTTGTGGTGGATGATTTTGTCCACAAAAGGGTCGTATTTTGAAAAACTGATGAAACCAGCAAAAAATTAGTTTTGCAGAGCCGCGACACCGGGGAGAGTTTTACCCTCCATCCATTCCAGAAATGCACCCCCTGCGGTGGAAACATAAGTAAAGTTATCTTTGACGCCAGCGTGGGCAAGGGCGCCAACAGTGTCGCCCCCTCCTGCAATGGATATCAAATTATTACGTTTGGTCCGCTCAGCAACATAGCGGGCGATTTCAACGGTTCCCGCGTCAAATGGTTCCATTTCAAAGGCACCCAAAGGCCCGTTCCAAAGCAAAGTATTTGCATCATCAATAGCGCCCTTAATACGTTCAATGGAGGAAGGGCCCACGTCCAAAATCATGCCATTATGGGCGATGGCATCTACCCCATAAAATAAATGCTCGGCGTTGGCTTCAAACTTGAAGGCAACGACCGCATCAACAGGTAATATGATGGAGCATTGTTCATCCATTGCTTTGTCCATGATGCGTATGGCGGTTTCCTTGAGGTCTTTTTCGCAGAGGGAATTGCCAACCCCAAGCCCGGAGGCATAAAGGAATGTGTTGGCCATGGCCCCACCAATCACCAGCGCATCAACCTTGGACAACAGATTTTCCAGAAGATCAATTTTGGTGGAGACCTTCGCCCCCCCAACCAGTGCAATAATCGGATTTTTGGGGTTGCCTAAACCTTTGGTGAGGGCCGCCAACTCTTTTTGCATGGCGCGACCTGCCGCGTTGGGTAAAAGATGCGCCAATGCTTCAGTTGAGCTGTGGGCGCGGTGGGCGGCTGAGAATGCATCATTGATATAGACATCACCTAAGGAGGCCATGCGCGCGGCAAGCTCGGGGTCATTTTGGGTCTCGCCGGGATGAAAACGGGTGTTTTGCATCACTATGACTGAACTTTGGGGCGCTTGGTCTATTTGGCGTTTGGCATCGCTTAAGTCATTCCAATCCGTATCGATAAAAACCACCTCACGGTTGCAAATGCGCCCCAGGTCTTCCAATACGATTTCAAGGGAAAGTTCGGGAACAATTTTACCTTCCGGGCGACCAAAATGGGAAAGCAGAATTGCCTTGCCCCCATATTTGGTAATCTCGCGAATTGTGGGGACAATGCGTTCCATGCGGGTGGTATCGGTGACCTTGTTGTTGGCCACCGGTACGTTGAGATCAACGCGCACAAGTACATTTTTTTGAGCCAAAGACAGGTCGTCCAAGGTGTTAAAATTGTTCATGACGATTGAACCTTTGCAATTGCGCCCATTTAAGGGATTAGAGAGTTTTGCCTATATGTACCGCAACATCGGACATGCGGTTAGAAAAGCCCCACTCATTGTCATACCAGCTCATGACATGGACAAGGTTGCCACCGACAACTTTGGTTTGATTTGAGGCAAAGTTGGAGGAATGGGGGTCGTGGTTGAAATCAATAGAGACTTTGGCCTCGTCATCGTAATCAAATATGCCCTTGAGCGGCCCTGAGGCTGCAGCGGCTTTGGCGATCTCATTAATTTCTTCGACACTGGTGTCCCGTTTGGCAACGAATACGAGATCAACAACCGAGACATTGGGTGTGGGGACGCGCACGGATGCGCCATCAAGAATGCCTTCAAGTTCGGGTAAAACCAACCCCAATGCGCGGGCGGCTCCTGTTGAAGTTGGGATCATGCTCATGGCGGCTGCGCGGGCGCGATACAAGTCTTTATGCATCCGATCAAGGGTTGGTTGATCGCCGGTATAGGCATGGATTGTTGTCATAAACCCTTTTGCGATACCAACCGAATCATTGAGGGTCTTGGCGAGCGGGGCGAGGCAATTGGTGGTGCATGAACCATTGGAAATAACTTTGTGGTCCGCTGTAATGTCGGTGTGGTTGACACCATAGACGACCGTAATATCAGCATTGGCGCCGGGGGCAGAAACCAGTACGCGCTTTGCGCCAGCATCTAGGTGCAATTGCGCCTTGTCACGGGAATTGAAAATTCCGGTACATTCCATGGCGATATCCACATTAAGTTCACCCCAGGGCAAATCCTTGGGGTCGCGGATGGCGGTTACTTTGATGGGGCCCTGACCAACATCAATGGTATCGCCGTCAACTGTTACTTTATGGGCAAATTTGCCATGAACGCTGTCATAGCGCAAC
>JAJRRG010000143.1 GCA_024279675.1 Alphaproteobacteria bacterium | reverse complement strand
CCGGAGATGAAGGTCAGGCCCTGATCGATCTTTATCAAGCTGAATATGAAAATCTGGCTAATTAGTACTGAAGGTTTAATTGGCGGCGCACAATAGCGCCGCCAATACCCAAAAAACTTAATTGCAACTTCGGGGGCTGAGCAATGGCGTTGTTACGTGTCATCAGGATAATGGAGCGCTATTTCCTTGTAACTCTTTTTCTTTTGATGGTTTTCCTCTTCTCAATAAATGTTTTTATCCGAGAATTTGGTGGCATTTGGGCGAGTGATTTTGCATGGATCGAGGAAGCTGTACGTTTGATGAACATCTTCTTGGTTTTTGGGGTTTTGGGGTTGGCGCTTGAGCGCGGACGTCATGTGGGAATTGACTCGTTTCGTGAGAAACTCCCGCCAATGTTTCGCAATTTGGTGTTGAAGTTCATTGATTTGTGCGGGCTTTTGTTTAGCCTGTATTTCGTATTTCTATCCTGGGATATTATGACACGAGTGTTGGCAAGCGGTCAGCGTAGCCCGACGCTTGATGTTCCGATTGGCTGGATTTATGCCGCGCCGTTCGTTGGGTTTATGTTGCTTGGCTTGAGGTTTCTTTTGAGTTTGACTGGCATAATTGACCGATATTCTAGTTCAACCTCTGATGGTGACTTGGCTGAGTTCAATGAAAATGGCTCAGGGGGTAAACCATGATTTTCATTGTTGTTTTAATCGCGTTCGGGCTGCTTGTTTTCGGGTTTGAAATGTTCTTGGTGCTGGGTGTTTCTGCACTGGCAATAAAAGAGTTTTTCTATGGCAGCATTCCTGATGTCGTCATCATACAGAAGCTGGTTGGTGGCATAAACATTACAACTTTGCTGGCAATTCCATTTTTCATATTTGCCGCTCAACTAATGGGTCATGGGCAAATTGCTAGACGCCTTACTGACTTTATTAAGTCATTGGTTGGCCATACACGTGGTGGAATGGGGCATACCCTGATTGGTGGGTCAATGGCGTTTGGGTCGGTGTCTGGTTCTGCCCCCGCAACAGTTGCTGCCATGGGCCGAATGGTATTTCCTGAGATGACTAAAAGTGGGTTCTCGGAAAAGTTTAGCTTGGGATTGATCATTTCTAGTGCAGAAACGGCATTGCTCATCCCCCCATCGATTACGTTGATTATTTATGGGTGGATGACAGGGACTTCAATTGCAAAATTATTTGCGGGGGGGTTGGCTGTTGGTCTGGTGCTTGGACTTGCTTTTGCCGTTCTGGTTTACATTGAAGCACGTCGGGCAGGTTTGACCCCGCAAAAACGACTATCCGCACGCGAAAAATTTGCGGCGTTTAAAGCTGCTGGCTGGGCTGTTGGCATGCCGGTAATTATTCTTGGTGGTATATATTCTGGCCTGTTCACGCCCACCGAGGCCGCTGCAGTT
This sequence comes from Alphaproteobacteria bacterium, assembly GCA_024279675.1. Taxonomy (GTDB): domain Bacteria; phylum Pseudomonadota; class Alphaproteobacteria; order Rhizobiales; family Devosiaceae; genus DROE01. Next base: position 1,572 of record JAJRRG010000143.1, on the reverse strand, counting down.
AGTGTGGTTTATGCTATCTTCGTTGAAGGCGTAATTTACCGTGGTTTAACATTTAAAAGTCTTGTGGAGTTGACGGAGAAAAGTGCCATTTCTACCGGCGTGATATTATATTATTGGCGATTGGCAGTCTTTTGGCATTTTTTATCACCTTGGCTCAAGTTCCCGAGGCCATAACTACATTTTTGAATGCAATCAATGCTGGCCCAATTGTATTTTTGTTAGTTGTCAATGTGAGCTTTTTGATTGCAGGCATGTTCATCGATCCAAATTCGACACTTTTGATTTTGGTGCCGCCCTTGTTTCCTGTTGCAGTGATATTGGGCATTGATCCTGTGCATTTTGGATTAATTGTCACAATGAATATTAGCTTAGGAATGATTACGCCGCCCTTTGGACTAGATATATTTATCGCTTCTTCCACACTCAACAAACCAGTAATGACGATCATTAGTGGTGTTTGGCCGTTTATAATTGCAAATATCGCCGTTCTATTACTTGTCACCTATGTGCCCCAGGTATCGATGTTTATACCAAACCTGATATTTGGTTCGTAGGTGAATCTTATGAAAAATCGTAAAACGACACCGATCAATCATAAATTTACAAGTACTGTTGAGGAAATGACTTGCAAGGTAAAAAGCAATTCGTCTCTTAACAATGAGTACCACTTGCTAATTCTTGACGTTTCTCAACAGAATTTTGTCTGCCAGCCAGGCCAGTTTTTTAATTTACTCTGTCCACAAAGCGTCAATTTGCGCCCCTATTTGCGTCGTCCTATGAGCATTTATGGTCATTATCCGGACAAAGGGGAATTGCAATTTTTATACAAAGTAACTGGTGAAGGCACCGTGGCTCTTTCACAACTCATCCAAGGTGATTTTCTCAATGTACTGGGTCCATTGGGACAGGGTTTTGAAATTAAAAACGATTGGAATAACCTTTTGATTTTGGCCCGGGGGGTCGGCCTTGCAACGCTAGTTCCCTTAGCAATTGAGGCGCGACAAAAGGGTAAAAATTTAACAGCAATTTGTAGTGCACGATCACCCGATGTATTGATGTCCATTGAGCAGTTTAAGGACTTGGGTGCGAATGTGATTGCCGTAACTGATAAAGAAGGCAATTCAAATGTTGATGATCTGAATACCCTAATTGATAAAAAAATCATCAACGGCGAAGTTGATGCCTTTTTTACTTGCGGGTCCAACCGGTTATTAAAAATTTTACAATCTCTAGGCAAAAAACATAGCATTCCGGGACAAATAGCCCTGGAACAGCAAATGGCTTGTGGCTTGGGCATGTGTCAGTGTTGTGTGCGCTCGTTCAGGACAGGCGGTAAAATAACCCACAAACGTGTGTGTAAAGAAGGGCCGGTATTTGATATCCAGGAGGCAATGGCATGGTAGATTTATCGGTCAATATTGGGTCTCTAAATTTAAAAAATCCAATTATGCCAGCATCTGGAACATTTTCTGATGCTTTGGAAAAGGTTTTTGACCTTGATCTGTTAGGTGCCCACGTTACGAAAACCGTTACGCGAGAAACACGACATGGAAACCCCACTCCCCGAGTGTG
>JAJRRG010000142.1 GCA_024279675.1 Alphaproteobacteria bacterium | reverse complement strand
GCATGCGCCTTGGGGAAAGTTGGCAATTTATGACCTGCGCCTTTGGTCAGGGGGAAACGGAATGCTTGGTCGCCTCAGCAAAGGCGGGGGGGGATTGTCGCATCGGGTTTGAAAATAATTTTTTGCATAGGGATGGCCGCCTCGCACACGACAATGGCGCGCGGGTTAGTGCGTTGGTAGATGCATTAAAAGTTGGCGGCCTATAGTTCTAAAACTTAGGGACTGGTTCTCCATTGATCAGGCAGGCGGCGCGCAATGTGTTGGCCATCAGCATGGCTATGGTCATGGGGCCTACGCCACCGGGCACGGGGGTTATGGCCCCTGCGAACGGTTCCACACCCGCATAATCCACATCACCCACAAGTCGGGTTTTGCCTTCACCCCGCTCGGGGGCATCAATGCGGTTGATACCCACGTCGATAATGGTTGGGCGATAGCTACCATCGCGCATAATCCAGTCGGCCTTGACCATTTGAGGGCGGCCAACGGCGGCAACAACAATATTTTGCGTGGCACAGAGTTCGGGTAAGTTTGCTGTGCGTGAATGGGCAATTGTGACCGTGGCATTGGCAAGAAGCAACAGGTTGGCCAGCGGTTTACCCACAAGGATAGAGCGCCCGATGACAATGGCATTGAGGCCGGACAGGTCTTTGCCATGGATTTGTTCAATCATCAGCATGCAACCCGCTGGGGTGCAAGGAACAAAGGCGTCGCTCACATGTCCAGAACCCAGTTTTCCAACATTGGTCAGGGTTAAACCATCCACATCTTTTGCCGGGTCGATGGTTTGAATAATTTCATATTCATTCAAATGTTTAGGCAAGGGCATTTGCACCAATATGCCATGCACATTATCGTCCGCGTTGAGTTGTTCAATCAGGCTGATCAGGTCAGATTCTGATGTGTTTTCCGGTAAAATATGCTCGAAGGAATTAAGACCACATTCGCGCGCCATCTTTCCCTTGGAGGCCACATAAACCTGCGATGCGGGATCTTCTCCCACTAGAACAACGGCTAGTCCCGGTGTAATTGACGTCTTTGTAATGAAAGCCTCATTAAATATTTTGACTTTTGCGCGCACGTCAGCCGCAAGGGCTTTACCGTCAATTCTTTGGGTTTGTTTGGACAAAGGGAGCATCCTTACGTTATTGGGTTTGAGCTCGATTGAAAAATTTGTGTCGCTCATAGCTATCAGGCAACAAAATAAAGACAAGTGTGTTTGAAAAAGTTTAAGCTAATAGGTAGACACGTCTGAAACTCAAAAAACGGAAAAAATGAAGCTATGCCAATTATCGACCATATTGATGTTAGTGAAGAAGTAAGTGATGCGCTGGCAAGCCGTCACGCTGTGGTTGCCCTTGAATCTACGATTATTACCCACGGCATGCCTTTTCCGCAAAACCTGGAAACGGCTTTGGCCGTTGAAGCCCATGTGCGCGGCACCGGGGCCATACCCGCAACGATTGCCATTATGGATGGACGCCTAAAAGTTGGGGTTGCGGGCAAGCGTCTGGAGCATTTGGCGGAACGAAATGAGGAGGCCAGCAAAGCATCGCGCCGTGATGTGGCATCCACTTTAGTTAAAGGGGGATTGGCTGGGACAACTGTTGCGACCACAATGCAAATTGCGGCGGCGGTTGGCATTGAGGTGTTTGCCACCGGCGGTATTGGCGGCGTACATCGGGGCGCTGAAGAGACGTTGGATATTTCAGCGGATCTGGCAGAACTTTCGCGAACCCCTGTTGCGGTTGTATGTGCGGGGGCAAAAAGCATCCTTGATATTGGCAAAACCCTTGAGGTTCTTGAAAGTAATGGGGTGCCGGTACTTGGATATGGTACGGACGAATTCCCCGCATTTTTTACCCGTAATAGTGGTTTTCCTGTTGATCATCGCTTTGATGATGTGGCGGATATTGCCAAAGTTATTGTGATGCAAAATGATTTGAGAATGGGGGGGATACTGGTTGCAAATCCTATTCCCCACGCGGACGCGATGAATGAGGAAGAAATTGAGATCATCATTCAAAAAGCGATAAAAGAAGCTGAGGCGCAAGGGGTGAACCGTAAAGATTTGACCCCCTATTTACTCAAGCGGATATTTGAATTGAGTGAAGGCAAAAGCTTAACTGCCAATGTGGCGCTGATCACCAATAATGCAAAAGTCGCCGGGGAAATTGCGTTGGCAATTTGTGCCCAAAGGTGAATGAGCAAAACCCGAAACCTGACAGGGTTCTTCTTGTTGGGGACGTGATGCGAGACGTTCTTGTTGCCCCTGAGGGGGCTTTGCGCAAAGGCTCGGATCGTAAGGCAAGAATTGAAATAAAACCGGGGGGCTCCGCTGCTAATCAGGCCGTCTGGCTGGCGGCGAACAAGCTGCCGTGTAAACTGGTGGCGCGGGTGGGGGCCGATGATTGCGTCGCGCTTGAAAATCAATTTGAAAAAGCGGGTGTTGAACCGCAATTCATCGCCGATACCAACCGTTCAACCGGTGTCCTGGTCAGTATGATTTCCCCGGATGGGGAGCGCAGTTTTTATACGGATCGTGGGGCCAATGAAGCGCTGTGTCTTGATGACATGCCCAAAAATGTGCTGGACAATGTGTCATTGTTACTTTTGTCCGGTTATAGTTTTTTTGTCCCCGATCCACGCGCCCTTGTGCGCGAATTGATGGCTCAGGCGCTGGCGCAAGATATTTCTGTGGCGATTGACCCCGCTTCCGCCGGGTTTATCAAAGATGTGGGGGTTCAAAATTTTCTTGCATGGACCAAAGGGGCCAGTTTTTTGTTTCCCAATGCTGAGGAGGCCGCTTTGCTAAGCGGTAAAGAAACGCCTCTTGAACAGTTACAGGTTCTTGAGGAGAATTACGGGCGTGTGATTTTGAAGTGCGGAGCAGAGGGGGTCAGAGCGCAGCGGAAAAATGCGCGTGGGCCCGATGATACCCTCATTCACGTTCCAGCTCGCCAGGTCGATGTGATCGATACAACGGGGGCAGGGGATGCGTTTGTCGCTGGGTTTCTGGCCGAATATCTGTCTGGTGCTGATCTTGAACTTTGTTTGAAAAACGGGGTTGAGCAAGGGGCTAAGGCGGTAACCCATTTGGGCGGCCAGCCGATTTAGATCAAGACATATTGGAGTAAATGAATGGACGTGATTGCTGACCCGAGGGGGTTTTTGGCCGCACTTTTTGACGTGGCGGTGGCTGCATCTGTCCCGGCGCTGGTGTTGCCAGATTTTATGCCAGAGCCCCCAAAAGGCAAAACAATTTTGTTGGGGGCGGGGAAGGCTTCGGCACAAATGGCCGCTGCGTTTGAGGCGCAATGGGCAAAGGACAAGGCTTGGACAAGCCCTTTGTCGGGCTTGATTGTTACGCAATACGAGGCCGGTGTCGCGTGCGCGCATGTGGACGTTGTTGAAGCTTCCCATCCGGTGCCGGATGAGGCGGGACTTTTGGCGGCCCAGCGGATGATGGAATTGGCCAAAAGTGCCGGGCCGGATGATTTGGTGGTGGCATTGATCTCGGGGGGCGGCTCGTCTTTGTTGCCCTTGCCGATGGCTGGCTTGAACCTCAAGGACAAGCAGGAGCTCAACCGCATATTGCTGGCTAGTGGTGCGCCAATTTCGGCAATGAATGCTATCCGCAAAATGTTTTCTGCAATCAAAGGTGGGCGTTTAGGTGCTGTAGTTAGTCCGGCGCGTCTTGTTAGTCTGGTTCTTTCGGATGTGCCGGGGGATGACCCTGCCATGGTGGCGTCGGGGCCAACAATTGCGGATATGAGCGATGCGCACATTGCGGAAAAATTTATTGCTCAATATGAAATTGAGCTACCGCAAAACTTGCGATGCTTGCTCGCGAAAGGAGGTAACCCGCCGCCCAAGCCCACGGATGCTCTCTTTAACAATGCAAGCTATCATATTATTGCATCTGCCAAACTTTCTTTGGATGCGGCGGCGCATGTTGCACGCAAAGCCGGGTGTGAGGTGATTATCCTATCCGATGCCATTGAGGGGGAGGCCAGTGTTGTTGGCCGGGAGCAGGGCCAATTGATCCACAAACATGTGGCGCAACGTCCCTTGGTTAAACCGTTGCTTATCCTGTCTGGGGGAGAGACAACCGTTACCATAAAACGGGACACGCCAAAACCGGGCAAAGGGGGGCGTAATTCTGAATATTTGCTGGCTCTGGCCATGGAAATTGAAGGGCTTGAGAATGTTTTTTGTCTTGGGGCCGATACGGACGGGCGCGATGGGTCCGAGGATAATGCGGGGGCGTTTTGTGATGGGACAAGTGTTTTGCGATTGGCTGAAATGGGGTTGAACGTGGATGAATTTCTGACAAACCATGATGCCTGGACTGCATTTTCTCAGCTTGAAGATTTGCTGGTTACCGGGCCGACCGGCACGAATGTGAATGATTTTAGGGCGTTGTTGATAACTTGAAATGGCGTGAAATGTACGTACTAGCCGCGAGAATCTATTTGCGTTTTTGTTACAAAACTGTCTTACTCCGTCAATAATTATACTGAGGGAGAGAAACTAATGATTAAAACTAAATATATTTTGGGTGCGTTTGCGACCGCTTTGTTGATGAGTGCCAGTGGCGCTGTTGCACAGGAATGTGACCGTGGCACATTGGATGATCGCTATTGCGATGTTGATGGGGACTTGATCGCTGATACGCCGACCGATCCGTCACAGCTTGTTGACCCGGATACGCTGATCTTTGCTTATACACCCGTTGAAGATCCCGCTGTTTATAAGGAAGTCTGGTCAGATTTCTTGGATTATATGGAAGAAGTAACGGGCAAAGATGTCATCTTTTTCCCCGTTCAGTCCAACGCGGCGCAAATTGAAGCTATGCGTTCAGGTCGCTTGCACATTGCCGGATTTAACACGGGCTCCAACCCGCTGGCTGTGAACTGTGCGGGCTTTAGTCCCTTTACCATTATGGCCTCACTTGACGGTGCATTTGGCTATGAAATGGAAATCCTGACCTATCCAGGTTCTGGCATTGAAAAAGTTGAAGACATTAAGGGCGGTGTATTGGCCTTTACGTCTCCTACATCAAACTCTGGTTTTAAAGCACCATCAGCCATTTTGATGGATGAATTTGATATGCAAGCTGAACGTGACTTTGAACCTGCGTTTTCAGGCAAGCATGATAACTCAATCCTTGGTGTTGCCAACCACGATTATCCTGCAGCTTCCATTGCTAACTCAGTATTGAGCCGCATGATTTCTCGCGGTGTTATTGATGAGGGTGATGTGATTTCAATCTATAAATCACAAACATTCCCAACCACGGGTTTTGGTACTGCGCACAATCTAACGCCAGAATTGCGTGCTAATATTGAAAAGTCGTTCTTCACATTTGATTGGGAAGGTACTTCCTTGCAGGCTGAGTTTGAGAAGTCGAATGAAGGCCAGTTCTTACCAATGAACTACAAGGATTTCTGGGCTGTTATTCGCACAATCGATACAGCTAACGGCGTTTCTTACGCCTGTCAGTAAGACTTGAATAAATAGCTATACCCGCGCGTGACAGGGATACGTGCGGGTATTTTTATATCTATTACATTTTGTACCTTTTACAATTTGTTCCTTGCATTTTTGGTTATGGGGTTGGGATCTGAAATATGCTGAAGCTGGATAAGCTCACAAAAATTTATAAAACTGGCGACAAGGCCCTTTCCGAGGTTGATTTGGAAGTACCTAAGGGCCAGGTGATTGCGTTGATCGGCCCATCAGGGGCTGGCAAGAGCACGCTCATTCGGTGCATCAACCGTTTGGTTGAACCCACAAGTGGCTCCGCAACTTTGGATGGGATTAATATCACGACGCTCAATTCGGGTGGCTTGCGACGCGAGCGACGTCGCATGGGGATGATCTTTCAGGAATATGCTTTGGTTGAGCGTCTTACCGTGATGGAAAATATTCTTTCGGGTCGCCTTGGGTATGTGGGTTTTTGGCGTAGTTTTTTACGTAAATTTCCGCAAAGCGATGTGGATGAGGCCTATCGTTTGCTGGATCGTGTGGGGCTTGCGCACATGGCGGACAAGCGTGCTGATGAGTTGTCGGGTGGTCAACGCCAGCGAGTAGGGATTTGCCGGGCGCTTATTCAAGACCCGGCCTTGCTGTTGGTGGATGAACCCACGGCTTCCCTTGATCCAAAGACTTCGCGAGAAATCATGCGGCTGATTGTTGAGATGTGCCGTGAGCGCGATCTGGCGGCAATTATTAATATTCACGATGTGAACCTTGCAAAAATGTTTGTGCAACGGGTGGTTGGTCTAGAAATGGGGCATATGATTTTTGATGGTGCCCCGGAAGAGCTTAGCCCGGATGTTCTCACCCGAATTTATGGGGAAGAAGATTGGGAAGCAACGATTGAGACCGTGGATGACGATGATGAAGAAGATGGGTCATGAGTGGGTCTGTCGACATAGGGGTTAAACTTAGTTCGCGGTTGGGTAAGCCGTGGCGTAAGCCGCCCTTTATTAATTCAGCCCCGTTACGCTGGACATTATTGATTGGCACCGTGGTTTATCTAATTTTGGCTTTCAGTTCGTTTGAGGTGAATTGGTCGCGGGTATATGCAGGTTTAGAGCGGGGGTGGCGATTTATTGTGGCGTTCAGCCAGCCAGATTTTACATCCCGTTCTTCTGATATTATTGAAGGCATGACCGAAAGTGTGATCATGACGGTCACTTCAACGGTTGTGGGGATTGCTATTTCAATTCCGATTGCCCTTGGGGCGGCGAGTAATATTGCGCCCATGCCGATCTATTTGGCGTGCCGGTTTATCATTTCAATTTCGCGGGCATTGAACGAAATTATCGTGGCGATCCTTTTTGTGGCGATCTTTGGATTTGGCCCTCTGGCAGGTTTCCTGACCCTTAGTTTTGCCACCATCGGGTTTTTGGCCAAATTGTTGGCTGAGGATATTGAGGACATGAATAAAGTACAGGCCGAGGCCGTTAAATCAACGGGGGCCTCTTGGTTACAATGGGTAAATTTTGGGGTGCAGCCGCAAATTATGCCCCGTCTTATCGGCCTGTCGATCTATCGGTTAGACATCAATTTTCGTGAATCTGCGGTGCTTGGTCTTGTGGGTGCCGGCGGAATTGGCGCGACGTTGAATACAGCCTTTGATCGATATGAATTTGGAACAGTTGCCGCGATTTTGATTATTATCATCGTGGTTGTTATGGCCCTTGAATATCTGTCGGGTATCATCAGAGCGAGGGTCAAATAATGCCCAGTAAAATTAATTCTTCGGGTCAAAAAGTCTGGCAAGTTCGCGACCGAAACGGGCAGTTGCTCAACTGGGCCTTGTGGATGGGTGCCGCGATAATTTTCTATATTTCATGGATGAAGATTTCTGATCAAACTACCTGGTTTTTTGTTTACGATGCGCCGCGGATTGCCGCAGATATCGGTGGGCGGGCCTTGCCGCCGAAGTGGGAATATATAACTAAATTGGGTAAACCTATTTGGGATACGCTCAACATTGCGACTTTGGGAACTATGTTTGCATTGATTATGGCGGTGCCGATTGCGTTTATGGCGGCGCAAAATACCACGCCGAGTAAACTGTTTGCACGGCCTTTAGCTCTGCTGATTATTGTGTCCACCCGTTCCGTTAATTCGCTTATTTGGGCCTTATTGCTGGTTTCGATTGTGGGGCCGGGGGTGTTTGCCGGGTTGATCGCTATTTCAATTCGCTCGATCGGATTTTGTGCCAAATTGCTTTATGAGGCCATTGAAGAGATCGATGAAACTCAGGTCGAGGCGATCCGGGCAACCGGAGGCAGTGGCTGGCAGGTGATGGTGTACGGCATTGTGCCGCAAATTTTACCTGCTTTTGCCGGGATTGCTGTGTTCCGCTGGGACATTAATATTCGCGAATCCACTGTGCTTGGGCTGGTGGGTGCCGGGGGGATTGGTTTGCAATTGCAATCCTCCCTCAACATTTTGGCCTGGCCGCAAGTTTCGCTTATTCTGGCGGTTATTCTTGTTGCTGTGGTTATTGGTGAGTTTGTTTCCGCCAAAGTACGCGGTGCAATTATCTAGGGTCCTGGGATGGGCATAAATTCAGGGGCCATGGCGTTATGCTGTGACCCTTTGTACCTGTGCCTGACCATCTTGAAACCTAAAATTAGATGGCTGCCTAAACTAACCCATGGTCAACGAGACTTTGTCCCATAGCTGCCATGGCGGCCTCCGAAGTGATAAAATCACGCCCTAAAAGTTTACGCGCATTGGATGAATCTGTTATTTTCGTGTGACCCAGTTCCCCTAAATTACTGCGGGCATCGGCGTCAAAAATTGCATAGAGGCGCACTACCCAATTGGGTAGTTCAAATTTTGGAAGTTTGCCCGCATAGGAAGGCAATTGCTTTTTTAGGGCCTCAGACATTTCAAGCATGGTGAGGGAATTGGCGGCGGTGACAAGCCGCTTTCCTGCGACCTCAGGGGCGGTCATAGCCATTACGTGCAAGGTGGCGACATCGCGCACATCAATGCAGGGGAAGCCAATTTTTGGCGCGGCGGGCAATGAGCCCGACAGGAACCTTGTGACCAAGGCGCCGGAGGTTCCCGCATCACTGTTGAGCAGAGGGCCAAGAATGAAGGACGGATTGATGACGCTTAGATCATCGTGGCGGTTGGCCGCATCCATCAATTCCCATGCCTTTTTTTCAGCCAGGGTTTTTGAACGGACGTAAGCGTTGGTTTCTATTTCGGTGTCAGTCCAGTCAGCCTCAGTGAAGGGTGCGGTGCGTGCGCTGCCATATCCGTACATAATGGCAGCCATGGAGGAGGTGAGAACGATATGTTTCACCTTTGCCTTCAGCGCCGCATTGATGGCGCGGGTTGTGCCTTCAACAGCGGGGCGAATGAGTTCCATTTCATCGTCTGGCATGGAGGTGACAAAGGGGGAAGCGGTGTGTTGAAGGTACTTTACGTCCTGCATCGCTTCATCCCAGCCCTCGTCGGATAATAGATCTAGGGCGACAAATTCCAGATTGTCGATATTTGCAGTATGATTTGCACTATGATTTGTCATGTGCTCTTGCATTGTCTGGCGTACCTCGTCGCTTCGGCTGAGATCACGGACACTTCCACGGACTTTATATCCTGCCTCAAGAAGTTGTAGGGCGATATGGGAACCTAGAAATCCTGAAATTCCGGTGAGTAAAACTGTATCTGACATGAAAAAACCTTGCAATTGAACGAATTATACTATATTTGTTCATTTAGTTAAAAGTCAAGGAAATTGTTGGGCGTGCGAAAAACTGAGCTAAATCCACAACGGCGAACGCGTATGATTGATGCGGGGCTGGAATTGTTTCTGACCCACGGATTCCGCAGTACCAGCATGGGGGAAATTGCTAAACGTGCTGAGGTGGCAAAGCCCACATTGTATAAATATTTTCCAGACAAAGAGGCGATTTTTGTGGCGGGGGTTGAGCGGTTTATTGCTGAAACACAGGAACTTTGCCGAGTTAGTTTTGATCGGCAGGGTAGCACGGTGGATAAAATCGCCGGGGCATTGGTGGCCAAGCACAAACTGTTTTACCGGTTGGTGGATAATTCGAGTTTTGCTGAAGAACTCTATTCCCAATCCGCCCGTCTTAGTAAGAACCAGTTTGATGAATTTGAGCAATGGCTAGAGGCTGAAATTTCTAAAATATTAAAGGACGGGAAGATCAAGAGTCCGGTGGCCAATGCCAAACTCCTGATTGCCTGCGCGTTTGGTATTGCGAAAAAAGCCCATTATGTGGAGGAAATTGGTCCCGCTGTGCGCCTGGTTACCCAAAAATTATTGGAATAAAAGAGAAATTCATCCCCCCACCCCGCCCTCCCCACGATGGCGGAGGGAGAAGAAGGCGCTTCCCCGCGCTCGCACCGCTGTTGGTAGGTAAATTGTAGGTGTAAGAATTTGCTGGGTTTGCCCAATTAGGGTAAGGAAACTGGCTCTTTTATTAGGTTTAGAGGGGCGAATTGTCATTTCAAAATAATGTATCCCCTAGTTTCCCTCCCCTGTGGGGAGGGATTGAGGGAGGGGGTAGAAGAAGGCGGGAAGACAATTTGTGGCTCGTGTTCAGTGAGTTTCTATCAGTTACCACATGGTCTTGGCGGCGCGTTCGGGCCATGCTTTGTCGTAGCTCTCGCCATCAAATGTCCCATTTGTTGCCTCCTTAAGCATTTCCCCGGGCGTTGGCAGATTTAGGGCGGCGCTTTGGGAGGCGGCGGCCCAAATTTGGCTGCGCTTTATAGCGCGGGCGCATTGAAAATAGACTTCCCCTATATCAACAGCGATAACGGTGCGTGGATGCTTGCCGTTCACTTCAAAGGGCATGCAAATTTCCCTATCGGCGGTCACAATGGCACGTCCGTTAACCCGCAGGATCGTATCGGAACCGGGCACCATAAACATCAGCGCAACCCGAGGGTCACGCACAATATTGCGCAAGGTGTCGATACGGTTGTTGCCCCGCCAGTCGGGGAGCAAAAGGGTTTTGTCATCGGCGATACTCACCACGTTTTTTTGGTCGCCCCTTGGGGAACAATCAAGTCCTTCTGGGCCGACGCTGGCCAGCGCCACAAACGGCGCGGCGTTCAAAAACCTTTTGTAGGAGAGGGAGAGGGATGAGAGAACCTTCACTGTTGATGCCTCAGCCGGTGTTCCATAAATCTTTTCGAGTTCGGCGATGTTTGTAATGGCGGGCATAAAAAAGTCTCCGTGGCATTTTGAGAAAGGGGAGGAATAATCTATTTTACTTCGGCCAACCAGTTGTTCAGGGGCTGGAGCATTTCAACAGCGTCGATGAGTGTATCAATGAACGTGGATTGTGTGGCTATTTGGGGGTCATCAAAATCTACCCAAGCACTATAGCTTTTATGGCGAAGCAAATTTGCGTGTTGGTGATTGGGGGCAAAAGGTTTTGGCACACGCTTAAGTTCCGGCTCGCTGATACGGATGTTTTGTGATTGAAGCATGCTCGTAATCGAACTCAATTGCTTGCCCCCTCTACCGGCAATATGGTGCCGCAAAATATCCAATTGGTCTTTTTCGAGCGCAAATATCCCGGTACCAAAAATCATCCGCTGTGTCTCAAGGGAAAAGTGCCAACCTGGCTTAAGGCTTGTATTTTGCATGGGGAAAAACGAAATATGCAAGTGGGTATTGTAGGGGGTTTTGTCCTTAGAGAATCGAATGTCGCGGTTGATGCGAAAAATTTTATGCTCATGCTCAATGCCCGTTAGCAACAAAAGGCGTTGGCTAAATGTGGTGCAAAAATCGTGTGCGGGTTGTTTAAGGACTTGCTCATAGGTTTTTTTATTGGCGTGGAACCAGTCGCGTGAATTGTTGGCCTTTAGTTTCTTAAGAAACAAAATTGTTTCCTTTGGAAACTCAGAAAAGATTGAAACTGCCATACAATTTTCCTTTTCTAGCGTTCTTTACTAGTGTCCTTGGCTTAACATCGCATCTTGTTTCATGCGCATTTTGTAGAGCAGCGTCGAGGTATCCGGGGTGGCATTGTGCGAAGTGATGAGTTCCCCAAGTTGAATGGGGGCGGTGGCCTTACCGCCCTCCAGCAAGCCTACGGGTAAGCAGGATTTTGCGCGCGCGTCTTGCACCGTCATGGTGAAGGATCGGTAGCAGGTTTCTCCAATGCAATCCAAGGTTTCCCCAATTGCGATATTGCGTTTGGCTAAGGCGCAGACTTCGGCAACGGGGTTGGCTAACGGCACCATATCAGCTTTGCCATACATCATGATGCGGGCGGCGGTGAGGGGTACTTCCAATGAGGTTAAATGATAGGGACGGAAAAATCCGTAATAGGGGCCAACGCCCACGTGAAGATCGTCCATGCGCTCAATAATGCGGGGATGCTCGGCTTTAACAATAACGAAAACACCGGGGGCGACGCCTTTGCCAATGGTATAATCGACGACACCAATTTTGTTAAGAACGCCGCCGTCTTCTTTGGGAATGAGAACGCCGGGCAATTCATCGCGACTTGCTTTGGGGCCGTGCATGCCGGGAATATCGGGGACAAGACCTGTGGCGTTGGCAATGGCGGCCATTTCAACGGCGGTTTTAGAGCCATCGATAAACTCCACCAGCATGCGCGGGTTCATATTGCGGCGGCTGGCTTCCTCCCGGAAATCATCTGGCACTGCATCATGCCTGAGGGGGTTGTTTTTGCCTTTGCCGGCGGAAACAATTGTATATCCAAGGGCGGAGGCAAATTCGATCAGTTCCATGCAGGAGGAGGGTTCGTCCCCCGCCCCCAGGGAATAAATGACCCCTAACCGTTCGGCCTGGGCGCGCAAATAGGGACCGATGGTTACATCGGCTTCCACATTCATCATGACGATATGCTTGCCATGTTCCATGGCGGTGAGGATATAATCCGCTGCCACACCCGGTTTGCCCGTGGCATCGATTACAACGTCAATTTCAGGGGCTGTGACCATTAGGCCCGGGTCGGCGGTGATGGCGATCTTGCCCATATCCAGAGCCTCAGACATGGCTTTTCTATTGTTGACTTGGCGCCGGCGTGCATTGTCCCCATAGGCAAGAGTAATGGCGTCCATCGCCGTGAAAGGGCGTCGGGCAGCAATGACAGAAATCTCTACGCCTTGCATCAGCATACACTGGGTTACCAGATCGGTGCCCATTTCCCCTGCGCCAATAACGCCGATGCGAATGGTTTTGCCATCCTCTGCACGGGCTGCAAGATCGCGGGCGATACCGGTGAGGTGTACGTTACTCATATTTTGAAACGGTCCCAAGAACTAACATTCATGTTTGAACTAACATTCATGTTTTGATATTTGCAACTGATACTAGCATCCCAGACTTATCAGCGTAAACCTATCATAGGTAACGGGGTATTGAATAATCTTGGTGTTGATGATTGCAAAATCCCGTGACCCGTGGCACTGCAAATATATGACAGATGAAATCAAAATTACCATTGAAAATCATGTGGGCATCATTTGCCTTAATCGCCCACGGGCGATAAATGCGCTCACCCCGGATATGATAATGCTCATTCGTGAGACTTTGCTCGAATGGTCCATCGACAGTGATATTCATCTCGTCATGTTTGAGGGCGAAGGGGAAAAGGGTTTTTGCGCCGGGGGAGACGTGCGCTGGACCCGGGATCAGGTTTTGAGTGGAAACCATGACGAGGCTTTTAAGTTCTTCGCCCTTGAGTATGAAATGAACTATTTGATTTCAACTTTTGCCAAACCAATTGTGGCGCTAACCCACGGAGTGGTGATGGGGGGCGGTGTTGGAATTGCGGGGCATTGCAAATATCGGATCACCACGGAAAATTCACGTTTTGCGATGCCCGAAGCGGCGATTGGCTATTTTTGTGATGTTGGTGTGCGCTCCTTGTTGGTCAATGGGCCGCGACACAGGGCATTGATGTTTATGCTGGGGGGAACGCTGGTCGGCGCCGTGGATGGGGTTTTTCTAGGCCTTAGTGATACCGTCATTCTTGAAAACGGGTTTTCCTCCATGCGCGATGGTATCATTGCTGCAGGGAGCGCCGCTGATGTGGATGTTGCAATTGTCTCTCTTTGCGCTCGCTTTGGGATTAGTTATGGCTTTGCGACATTTTGCAATTTGGCGGATAAGTTTGCAAAAGTATTCGAGGGAACAGATTTGGGCGTCATATACACCAAGTTGGAACGTGAAATCACCAAGAAGTCTGAACTTTCAGAAATTGCGCAAACAATATTGGGGCGATGTCCAACGTCAAATGTTGTTCACTTGGCGGGCATTGATGCGGCGCGGCAAAACCGAGAAATTGGGGCCGTATTGGAAGCAGATTTGCGTTTGGCGCATCTTTTGGCCGTGCGAGATGATTTGTCGAGGGGGTGCGGGCTGTGCTTATTGATAAGGATAACACACCAATCTGGGATCCGCCCCACGTGTCAGAAGTTGATGACCCGGCAATTCTTGGGACCTTGGCGTAAAAAATAATTAGTTTCGCTGTTATGGTTAGGGAAATATAAACGCTTCCATGGGAACACTCTCGTAAGGATTATTACGGGTTTGGAAGGCTATTTATGAGCGCTCAGAATATTCAGACATTTGATTTGCCCAGCGTTTTGGACGTTGATGCGATGGATGAGCTACGCGAGTGGCTTGGTTCTGCACTGGAAATTGGGGATGTCCAAATTAATGGCAATGGGGTTACCCGTGTGGTGACCAATGCGCTTTTAATGTTTGCCAGCGCTAACAAAACGGCGGAACAGAATAGTTTTTCTTTTGGTGTTCACGATGCAAGCGTGGCCCTTAAGGAGGCGGTGGAGCGTCTGGGCATGGGCCAAATCATTTCTCCTCTTCTTAAAGGAAACTAACATGCGTGTACTTACAGTCGATGATTCCCCTACAATTTTGTCCATGCTTGATCATGCGCTTAAGGAAGCTGGATTTGAGGTCGTGCAGGCCGAAGATGGGCAAAAGGGTCTGGATGCTATGGCGCAAAATGAATTCGATGTGGTGATCACTGACATCAATATGCCGGTTATGGACGGGATTGAGTTTATCAAAAACGTCAGGGCATCAGGGGTGAACAAAAGCTTGCCCATTTTGATTTTGACCACCGAAACCTCCCAGGACAAACGTGATCTGGGTCGGGCTGCGGGGGGAACGGGCTGGATTGTTAAACCGTTTGACCCGGCAAAGCTTATCTCTGTGATTAATCGGGTTGTGCACTAG
>JAJRRG010000141.1 GCA_024279675.1 Alphaproteobacteria bacterium | reverse complement strand
CGCGATTTGATCAACCAGATGAAAATCAGCACTGAGCCAAATTACTGTGTGCGGGTCACGGCGGATGATGGGGCGTTGGGCGAACAGTGGCTGGAAGAATTTCAGGATAATGAAAAGACCATTCCCACCATCCTGACCACCTCACAAAAACTTTCAACCGGTGTGGACGCGCGCAATGTGCGCAATATCGTGCTGATGCGGCCCGTAAATTCAATGATCGAATTCAAGCAGATTATCGGGCGCGGCACACGGTTGTTTGACGGAAAAGATTATTTCACGGTTTATGATTTCGTAAAAGCCTATGAGCATTTCAATGACCCCGAATGGGATGGGGAGCCGATTGAACCTGAAACAGTGAAGCCCAACCAGCCCGGAGATGCGGGGGAGCCAAATCAGCCGGGTGAGCAGACAGATGATGACCCACCGGAGCGGCCCAAGAAACTTAAAATCAAGTTGGCCGATGGGAAAGAGCGCACAATCCAACATATGAGCGCAACAACATTCTGGAGCCCTGACGGTAAGCCCATGTCCGCGGCTGAATTTATCAAACGGATGTTTGGTGAGTTGCCAGAATTGTTCAAGGATGAAGATGAATTGCGCAAACTTTGGGGGCAGCCTGATACGCGCAAAGCATTGTTGGAAAGCCTATCGGAAAAGGGATATGGGGTCGATCAGCTTGATGATGTCAAAAGGATGATTAGGGCTGAAAAAAGTGATCTGTTTGATGTTTTGGCCTATATTGCGTTTGCTTTGCCGCCCATTTCCAGAGCAAAACGGGCAAGGGCCGGGCAAGATCAAATCGCCAAAGCGTACGGCCCTGAGCTGCAGGACTTTTTAAGTTTTGTTCTATCGCAATATGTCAGCGAAGGAGTGGGTGAGCTAGACCAAGACAAGCTTCCAGTTTTGCTCGAGCTGAAATATGAGGGCATAAATGATGCGACACGACACCTAGGGAGCGTTAAGGAAATTCGACAGGCGTTTGTTGGGTTTCAACAGCATCTATATTAGGTTTTATTAGAACAAACTTGTGTTGTGGAATGGACTTTGGGGTATAATTGGGGGTATTTTAGAATATATCAATAATTTAACTATTTGATAACAATAAGTTAGACCTTCAATCACAGTCCCTCTGCCCTCGCGCCAATTCGTTTCGCTCATGCTCCGATGGGGCGCGACACAGGTCGCGGCTCACGTTGAAGTTCGCTGGGGCGTTCGACCTTTCTGTAACCAGCAAGATCAAATGGCACTAATGGAATTATCCGGTTTTTAGGGATCCGGTATTACGGGAGCACGACACCGCTTTGCCTAAAAGATTATCGAGCGCACTGCCTCAGCATTAGTGGCGTGGTTTTTGATTGATGATGCGTTTGATTTCAGATTCAACGACATCCAATATGGCGTTGATGGCTTTTGTGGCTTTTTCGGGGTCCTTGTTTATAACTCCCTCGCAAAGGCCTTTATGCAAAGGAAAAGAAGTAAGGGCAAAGTCTACCTGCCCAAAGGGTGATTCTGGTGAGCGTTCAAGGGCTTCCTCAAAGCGCCGCAAAATTTGTCCAAACATTGGGTTCCCTGAGGCGGCATAGATTGCCCCATGAAATTCATCATCTGCCTTGTGCCAAGGTTGTCGTGCCTCAACTGTAGCCATTAAAACTTCGTATGTGCTTGAAATTTCCTCGCATTGGGAGACTGTGGCGTTAATCGCTGCTTTCTGCACAACTGCATTCTCAAGGGCGCGTCGCACTTCGATCAATCGCAACAGTGCTTCGCCTCCCAACTTGACCAAAGTTGGGACGATGCCATCAGTGGACTGAACGCGTGCGGTAAGAAAAGTTCCAGAACCGCGTCGGCGGCGAATTATTCCTGCCCCCTCCCAGCGATTCAGGGCTTCACGTATGGTGGAACGACCCACACCAAGGCGGGTTGCCAGGGATGTTTCAGAAGGTAAGCGGTCGCCGATTTCAATTTCTGACCGCGTAATCATATCAGCAAGCGCATCAAGAACGGCCACCCCCCTGTCGCGTGTTTCTATTGGTTGTAGAAAACTCAGTGCGCTTCTGGATCGCATAAATTTAGTCTCACTTCACAGGTGTTCTGCCGATTTATGGTCAAATCTAACTTTATTTACACTAATGTCAGGTGTCTGTGGCTCGTACAAGTAAATTCGAAAGTCCATATTTTCTTTGCTGGCACTTTTGGCACTTAGAGGTTCAGTAGGTTTTTGATTGCCGATACCAAGTGGTCCATGTGGGCTTTAGTATTATACCCTTGTACGGATAGCCGGACTATCGTGCGTTCTTGCCAACTAAACACTGGAATTTCAATTTTGTATTGATCCATGAGTTGGCGTTGGAATTGCAATGGGTCGCAATCAGGAATTGGCATCGAAATCATCTGAGGTGCGCAAAATTCGACGGAACCCAGGGGAGGGAGGCCAGTAAGTTTTTGCAGGCGTTGTGCCGTTTCCTGAGTTAAACTCTGGCAATGGCGCATTACGTCATCCCAATTGTTATTATTTCTAAAGTCGATAGCGGCGGGGACGCTTAACCAGGCGGAGGGGTCTCTTGTGCCCTGCATTTCTAATCCGTCAATATAGGGGGAATTGCCAAAGCCACCCTTGGCGCCACTGGATTTGGAATCTTTGGTCCAACCGTGGGATATTACCAATGGATCAATATGTTCCTGCATTTGGGGCGAGGCATAAAGGAATGCTGATCCTTTTGGAGCCATCAACCATTTATGGCAATTTCCCGCATAAAAATCAGCACCTAATTTGTCCAGATTTACCTTGATGTGCCCCAGGGCATGGGCCCCATCAATTATGGTGATTATGCCTCGGGCTTTGGCTTCTTTTATTGCGTTTTCAATCGGAAAAAGCAGGGCAGTCCCTGACGTGATGTGACTTAGAAAAAGAACTTTGGTACGGGTATTAAAACTGGAAACTATAGCTTCGGTA
Organism: Alphaproteobacteria bacterium; assembly: GCA_024279675.1. Lineage (GTDB taxonomy): Bacteria > Pseudomonadota > Alphaproteobacteria > Rhizobiales > Devosiaceae > DROE01. Next base: position 23,248 of record JAJRRG010000141.1, on the reverse strand, counting down.
AACTCGGCTTCAGACACAAGCGGCAGCGGGATTTTGATGGGGACAATTTTTGCACCGGTGCGCAGAGCTTCGTAATCCCAGGTTTTATACAATGCGGCGTATTCATGATCTGAGGTGAGAATTTCATCCCCAGGTTTGAGGTCAAGGGAGCGCGCGACGATGTTCAAACCGGCAGTCGCGTTGGTGACGCCAACGATGTTATTCGCATCGGTGCCAAGTTCTTTTGAGAGCGCGACCCGCGCGTCTTTCATCCAGTCGCCCAACCCTCTGGTGGGATCGAGAAAAGCAACCGGCTGCCTTTCGAGCTTTAGCTGCCAGCGTTGATAGGTTTCAAATACATCTCGGGGACATGCGCCAAATGAACCATGATTGAGAAATATTACATCATCATCAATAAGAAAATGTTGGGCAAGATTGTCTGACATTTTATCGACCTTTCAAAGTAGGATCGAGGGCATCGCGCAAACCATCCCCAAAAAGAGTTGTAACTAAAACTGTTACCGCTAAAGCGGCTGTTGGGAATAGAGCCATGTGCCAATAAAAGAACATGAAGCTGAGGCCGGTGCTGATCATCTGGCCCCAACTTGGGGTTGGCGGGGGGACTCCAATTCCTAAAAAGCTCAAGCTAGCTTCGAGCATCATGGCAAGGGGAATAGCCAATACAAACCCAATGATAATCGGGGATATCGAATTTGGGATGAGATGTCGACGAATTATGTACCATGGCGTTGCACCGAGCGCCTTTGCTGCGCGCACAAAATCTTTTTCTCGAAAGACTTTGACTTGGGCGCGAACGAGAAGGCAAACTTGAACCCAGCCAAACAGGGCCGCTATAAATACGATTGCTAAATATCCCCCGCCTGAAAGTGACGCGAGCATTAGGGCGGCCAAGAGTGGCGGGATCACGGAAAACAGCTCAATAACCCGCATGACAAACCAATCGATGCGTCCACCAAAATATCCAGCCAACGCACCAAGGGGAATGCCGATAAGCACGCTAAAACCAGCGGCGATAAATCCAATGCTGAGGGAAACACGAGAACCGAAAACGATGCGTGAGAAAAAATCGCGGCCCAGATCATCGACCCCAAACCAGTGATCAGCGGATGGGAAAGCCAAGCGTTCGGTCAAAAAATCCTGGGAGATCGCATCAGTTTTTGTAATCAACGGTGCAATAATTGACATCAGTATCAATAGTAAGAGAATTGCCCCGGCAACCATGGCGCCCTTGTTGGCGGTAAAACGAGCCCAGGCAAAGTACAAAGGGCTGCGTTGTTTATAAACGGGTGTTTGGGGTGGCGAAATTTTAGTTTGCCCCCCTGTTTGAGATGTCGTCATTCTTGTGTCCCTCCCACGCGAATTCTAGGATTGAGCCAAGCATAAAGAATATCAGAAATGAGATATGCCAGGGAAAAAGCCATCGTGATCATGAGAATTAATGCCATCTCCAAAGGATAATCGCGTGTTTCAATGGAGGTAACAAAATAGGCACCAAGCCCGGGTACTCGGAACATGGCTTCAACAAAAATCGATCCGGTCGCCGTGCCGATAAACATGGGTAAAAATACGGTCACCATGGGAATGGAAGAATTGCGCAAAACGTGTTGGAAAATAATGCGGCGTTCGGAAAGTCCCTTGGCGCGTAAAACTGTCACAAAGGGTTTGTTCAAGGAATCTAGCATTGCTGAGCGCGTATAACGAGCGTAGGTCGCCATAGGAATTGCCGCATAGGCAATGATTGGCAAAATCCATTTTTTTGGTTCGCCCCAACCGCTGGCGGGAAGCCAGCCCAGCCAAACAGCGAACACTAAAATGAGCATCATTGAAATCACAAAGACCGGGATGGTCAGGCCAAGAGTTGCAACGGCGGAGGCTAGGTAATCAATCCAAGTATTGCGTTTTAATGCGGCGGCCATACCAAGCAAAATTCCTGTGGGCACGCCAATCAGCATGCCAAGGCCGCCAAGAATTAGGCTTGGTGGCCAGGCGCGGCTTAACAGTTGTAGCACCGTCTCGCCGGGGCTTTGGTAGGGGACCCCAAAATCCAAATGTAAAACGCCCCACATATATTTGAAATATTGTATATGCAGGGGCTGGTCCAGACCAAGGCGTGCCATAAGTTTTGCCCGGACAGCCTCTGAAAGAGGCATATCTTGCGCATCAAATGGCCCACCGGGGATGGCGTGCATCATAAGAAAGATAATTACTGAAACGATGAGAAAGGTGACCATAATGGAAACCAGCCGTCGCAGAATATACATAATCATTTTGCGGTTTCCTTATTTAATTTGCTTGTTCATTGGGTGACAATCGCCTCAACAAAGTGATCCGGCTTAACTGCAACCAATTGGGGAACAATGTTGGGGGAGATTACTTTAGTCGCGTATTTTGATAGTTCACTGCATGAGAATTTGGGAATGTTGGCCGTTAAATCATCAGCATTTACGAACGTGCGTTGACGTTTCAGTCGTGGATTGTTGACTGGAATAGCGTTGAGCAACGCGACGGTGTAGGGGTGTTGCGGATTAGTAAAAATTTGTTTTGTCGGTGCCTGTTCAACTATGCGTCCGCGATACATGACGGCAACGGTATCCGTTAGCGTTTGCACAACGCTTAAGTCGTGCGAAATGAACAAAATAGACAATCCCATTTCCTCTTGTAAATCCTTGAGCAAATTGATGATCTGGGCTTTGACAGAAACATCCAGTGCAGATGTGGGTTCATCGGCTACTAACACCGAAGGCTTCAAAATCAGAGCGCGGGCTATGGCAACGCGTTGACGTTGTCCGCCCGAGAGTTCGTGGGAATAGCGTTGACCATAGGTTTCATCTAGGCCAACACGCACCAACCATTTTAATGCCAATTCTGTGCGGCCCTTGGAATCTAACATACCGTGAATGTGCAGAGGTTCAGTAATGATTTCTGCAAGGGTCATCATAGGATCGAGTGCTGAATAGCTGTCCTGAAAAACAATTTGCATTTTCTTGCGGAATGGTTTGAGCGAGACTTGATCCATCATAGTAATATCGTTCCCGTCGACAAATACCTGGCCCTTTGTGGGTTCAACCAGCCGCATGGCCATCAAACCTGTCGTGGATTTTCCGGAGCCAGATTCACCGACAAGGCCAACAATTTTATTTTTTGGGATGGCAAGGGAAACATTGTCGACTGCCAAATGTTCCATAAATTTAGGAAACAAAATACCCGAGCGTTTGAAGGTGAAGCTCTTGGAAATATTTTTTAGTTCCAGCGCGGCAGAAGGGGGCGTATTTCCCATTATGAAACTTCCCAACAATTGAATGTGTGATCGGGGCCAACTTGTGAAACCTCAGGGGAGGAGGTGGCACATTTTGGTTGAGCAATTGAGCAACGGGGGTGAAATGGGCAACCGCTAGGGGGGGTGATCGGGTTGGGAGAGGTGCCTTTAATTTCGGTGAGACGTCCGTCTTTGTTGAGATTTCCTGACATACTTTGAAGCAAGGCAGATGTATAGGGATGTTTTGGATTGTCAAATATTTCCTGAACGGGCGCTTGCTCCATGATGCGTCCACCATACATGACCAGAACTCGATCAACTGTCTCTGCGATCACCCCTAAATCATGGGTGATCATGATTAGCCCCATATCCAGTTCTATTTGTAATTGCTTTATCAACTGTAATATTTGGGCTTGAATGGTTACGTCCAAAGCTGTTGTCGGTTCGTCGGCGATTAAAATTTGTGGTCGGCAAGACAGCGCCATGGCGATCATGGCGCGTTGCAACATGCCACCTGATAATTGATGGGGGTAATAGTTCAGGACATCTGCAGCGTTTTTGATCTCAACGCGTAATAATAATTCCCTCGCTTCTGTGCGGGCTTCGGATTTTGAGGTTCGGGGCCGGTGGGTGCGAATAGTTTCAATGATTTGATGGGCAATGGTAAAAACGGGATCAAATGCGGTCATTGGATCTTGAAAGATCATGGCGACTACTCGGCCACGCAAAGACGAGAGTTTCTTTTTGTCAGCACTCATAATGTCGATATCTGTGATGTTCAATCGATCTGCCGTGACTATTGCGGGTGGTTCGCGCAGTAATCGCAGGGCGGCCATAAATGTTACGGATTTCCCTGAACCGGATTCACCTACAATTCCAACGCTCTCGCCGGCTTCAACCTGCAACGAAATCCCTCGAACAGCCTGCAGTAAGCCTTCGTGTTGGGAAAAACTAACGTTTAAGTTTTGGATATCAATAAGTGGCATTTGTGGATCTTTTTTTGTTTTGAATAATATTGCCCCCTCCCAAACCGTAGTCAGGGAGGGGGCGTCTGGGAGGTTGTTTTAGTTCTTTTCTAGGTGAGTATAAAAGAACATTTGTAACCGGTTAAGCGGCGTGAAGCCCAACGCATTGGGTTCAATGCCTTCACCCGATATTCTATCGGAAACAACCGCAGCGGTGATTGGGTGTACCAAAGGTACAATCATCGCCTGATCAATCATGACCTGTTCAGCCTGTTCATATATCTTCAAACGGGTTTCCCAGTCTGGATTGGCGTCGGCAGCAGCAACCAGTGCATCATACTCATCCACATGATAATCATGGCGACCACCGTCGTAGAAGATGCCGTAGAAATTGCTTGGATCCAGATAATCAAACTCATAGGGAGCAAGAAACAGATTGTTTCTTTTGTTCAGCAACCCGTCCATCCAATCGGAGGTTGGCATGACTTTAATGTCCATTTGGATACCCAGAATGTCTTTAAACTGAGCCTGCAAGTATTGAAGCATTGGCGATGTTATCGCGCCATTATAGCCGCCTTGGTCGCGGAACCAAATTTCTACATTTGGAAAACCATCTCCATTTGGAAAACCAGCTTTAGCCATAAATTCTTGCGCTTTTTCTGGATTAAACTCCGCCTGTGCCGCAATATCCGCATTATAGCCAGGATAACCTGGTGTTAGTAGCGAATTACCTGGAATAGCCAGGCCCTTAAGCACAGTTGAGGTCATTTCTTCACGGTTGATTGCGTACCAAAATGCCCGACGTACGTCAGCATTATTGAAGGGTTCAGACTGCATATCAAAAGACAAATATGACACTGCAAACACCACGTTAGTCCGCATCTTTTCGGCAAAGCGTTGCTCTACGAAAGGAATTTGACCGGCATTAAGATTGGAGAAATCTGTTTCGCCTGCCATGAAAGCGGGCAAACCAACTTCAGCAGCGTTGATTTCAGGATCGATTGAAATCCGATCAACTTTTGCCTGCCATGGTCCCGTATAGGTCTCGCTTTTTACCATTACCATCGAGTTGTTGGACTTTTCCCAGCTTTCAAGCGTGAATGGTCCAGAGGATACCAAAGTATCTACACTAACCGCCCATTCATCTCCGTACTCGTTCCAAACATGTTCTGGGACGGGGTACCAAAGACTTACAACGCCCGGCAAATATGGTTTTGGTGAATTGGTGGTGACTTCAATGGTCAAATCGTCCAAAGCCCGCACGCCGATTTCGGACACATCCATTGTGCCTTCAGTGATTTCTTTCCAGTTTTTAATGCCGCCAGCAAAATCCCAGTACCAAGCAAAATCATAACCGCTGGTTGCTGCGCGTTCGAGTGAAAATACAAAATCACTGGCTTTTAGGGGCTCCCCATCACTCCAGACCAAACCTTCGCGCAGATTAAATGTCCATACTAGGCCATCATCTGACAAGTTCCAGCTTTCAGCCGCTAAAGGTTGAAGTTCGAATTCTTTGTCAAAACTTGTGAGCGGGATTTGGGTGATTTCTGGTAGACCAGCACGAGAATACACCGTTTTCATATAATCAAAATAGGTGCCGGTGGTAAAATCTCCAGGTCCATAAATCGTGGTTTCGGCTTGTGCAAGGGGTGTCATTCCCACAGCAAGTGCGAGTGCACAAGCCAGTTTCCATAATCGTTTCATGATAGTTCCTCCATGTTTTTTGAGCACAACGCTCCTTTAGGTGTTTCTTCGTCCAGGTGTTTCTTTGTCATGGTGCGAGCTGGTCCAATTTTCCAGGCGCACCCTCACTCCGTTGTTGTCGTTTGCATGCATTTTGCAGTTTACGTGCAAATTTTTATAGAACGGGCACAATTTGAGTTTGCCAGTAGTCCTACAACTTATGTCTGACAACTTTATAATGAGAATGCAATGGGCATATGATGCTTATTCGCAAAATTGTTGCATTTTTTAATCAGACGACTTTGTTGGTGAATTTGGCGGTGTGCAGGAGAGGGCAATCAATGCGTTTGATTACCCTCATCATCAAATGTTGGAGTTGCTCGTTGTCAATCTCCATAGGTAGTAAGAGTGTTATTTTAGACCAGCACCGTTGGTTTCGTTTTTGTTACTAAATCGATAGAAATAGTAATTTATGGGGGCGTTACATCGTAAAACTTTTGGCTGCCGCAGCGATAGATACGCTGTCGATTTTGAAATGGTTGTATAGATCATCAACAGTGCCGGTTTGTCCAAAATGCTCCACGCCTAGAGTTGTCGTGCGATGGCCGCGTACGCTTCCAAGCCAGCCTAGTGTCAGAGGGTGGGCATCGATGGCTGTCACTATGCCACAGTGACGAGGGACATCAGCTAGCAAATTTTCAATATGGCAGGTTGCGGATATGTTGCCCTGAGCACGTGCGTGCTGGGCTGCGTGCCAGCCTGCGTTTAGCCGGTCGGCGGAGGTTATAGCCAACAGGGCCACATTGCGATTGTCGGACCCAATGCGCCCGGCGGCGGTGATGGCTTCGCTGGCCAGCACACCTTGATAGGCGATGATCACATCGCAGCCCGGTTCAGGGGGTTTGAACCAATAGGCTCCTTGGATGATGTCGTCAGACAGCTTCTCGGTCATTTCGCGGGGCGGTTGTTCCAGACTTCTGGTGGAGAGGCGCAGATAGACCGAACCGCCTGAAACATCACGGGACCAAATGGGTTTGTCACTGGCGATGGATGCGCCCTTTTCGCCGTCCCGCTGCATGTAGTCAAATGACCAATCCATCAAAACGGATAATTCATCAGCAAAAGCAGGTTCGAAGGAGGCCAGCCCATCTTGAGAAAGGCCAATCAGGGGCGAGGCGATGGATTGGTGTGCGCCGCCTTCGCCTGCGAGGGAAACACCTGAAGGGGTGGCGACCAATAAAAACCGTGCGTCCTGATAGCAAGCGTAATTAAGGGCATCCAGACCACGGGAGATAAACGGATCGTAAAGGGTTCCGATGGGCAATAAACGTTCGCCAAACAAAGAGTGGGAAAGGCCTGCGGCACCCAGCAGTAAGAACAGGTTCATCTCGGCAATGCCTAATTCGATATGTTGCCCCTCTGGGGTAAATTGCCATTTCTGAGTGCTGGGGATTTTTTCCTTTTGAAAAACGTCGACAATCTCTTTGGTGGCGAATAGGTGCCGCCGGTTAACCCATGCGCCCAGATTGGTGGATACCGTAACATCGGGGGAGGTGGTCACGATATGTTGGGCCAATTTACTGTCAGTCTTGGCGATGGCATCGAGAATTTTACCAAAGGCTGCCTGAGTTGAAATGTTCCCACGACCGACAAATTGGGGGCCAATGCCGGGTACATTGGGGGCTGTTTTTCGGCGTGGCGCGTCGGTATTGAATGGCACATTGGAGAGGAAGTTTTTTAGGTCGGCGGGGCTTTGTTCCAGACCTTCAAACTTGTCCCACTCGTGGCCCTCACGTACATGCATGACCTTTTGTAAGCTTTCAATTTGTTTCGTGTTCATTTGCCCGGCGTGATTGTCTTTATGTCCCGCTAAGGGCGTACCCCAGCCTTTCACGGTATAGGCGATAAAAACGGTGGGGCGGTTGGTGGGGGCGGTATTAAACTGTTCAATCAGGCTTTTGATGCAATGGCCACCAAGATTGCCCATCAGTTCAGCCAGTTCTTCATCGGTACGGCGGCCTAGAAGTGCTGAAAATTCTGCCTGATCTCCCTGTTCGTCCATAAGCCGAGTGCGCCACGCTGCGCCCCCCTGAAACATCAGGGCAGAATAATCTGCATTGGGACAGGTGTCGATAAAGGCCTTAAGCCTATCGCCACCGGCCTCGTCAAAGGCCTGTTGTTGTAGAGCGCCGTATTTGAGGGTAACCACGTTCCAATCGAAGGCCGCAAAGATATCCTTGATGCGCTCATAAAGACCCTCGCGGACAACCCCATCCAGACTTTGACGATTAAAGTCAATAATCCACCAGGCATTGGTCAGGCCATGTTTCCAGCCCTCCAGCAGGCATTCGTAAACATTGCCTTCGTCCAATTCAGCATCGCCAACCAATGCCACCATGCGTCCTTTTTGGGAAGCTGTGCCCGGTGATTTCTTTGCGTGAATATAGTCCTGAACCAGAGAGGCGAAGGCGGTGAAAGCCACGCCCAATCCAACCGAGCCAGTGGAGATATCCACTTGATCATTGTCTTTGGTGCGAGAGGGGTAGGATTGTGCGCCGCCAAACCCGCGAAAATTTTGCAGTTTTTCTAAACTTTGTTTGCCGAACAAATATTGAATGGCGTGGAATACCGGGGCGGCATGGGGTTTTACGGCGACCCGATCCTCAGGTTTAAGCACGCTGAAATAGAGCGCGCTCATGATGGCAGTGATCGAAGCTGACGAGGCTTGATGCCCGCCGACTTTTAACCCATCCACGTTGGGTCGAATATGGTTGGCATTATGGATCATCCAATTGGATAACCACAGGGTTTTTTTCATTAAAGTATTGAGATACTCAATGTGTGTTTGGGATTGCTCTGCGATATTTTTCTTTGTGGATTTGCTCATGTCACTGTCCTGTAACTGCTCTGTAACTGCTTTGTAACGTTTGGAATCTAGCGGCATTTTATACTAGCCACAAAAACTGTTTTGTTCTATTTTCGTCAAAATATCTGTCGATTGCACATGAAACCGTATCATTTGTGGAGAAAAGTAGTGAATTCTACCAAAATTGAACTGACATCTATGGATCGAAAAATTCTAAGGGCGTTGCAGGAAGATGGTCGAATGACCATCCAAGCATTGGCGGACATGATTGGCTTATCAGCCTCTCCGTGCTTGCGGCGGGTTAGGATATTGGAGGAAAAAGGGGTGATCAACGCCTATAGTGCAGTGGTTGATCAAGAAGCTATCGGATTGCCAGTTTCGGTGTTCATTTCAATAAAGCTGGAGCGACAGGGGGCGGCGCTATTGGACCAGTTTGCGCTGGCCATTAGTGCATGGCCCGAAGTGATGGAATGCTATTTAATGACCGGGCAAAGGGATTTTTTGCTGCGGGTCGTTTGCGCTGACCTTTCAGCCTATGAAAGTTTTTTGCGGGAGAAACTCACACAACTTGATGGGGTGGCCTCAATAGAATCTAGCTTTGCATTGGGGCAGATCAAATATTCGCGGGTACTACCTATGGGCATAGAGTAATTTGCATTGAACGCACTTGTCCTTGTCTCTACCCGCCATTTTCAACGCATGCACTCAAGCAGTGGGTGTGGAATTACTCAAGCAATGGGTGTGGAATTTCTGAGCACTTTGACCCCGTCGGTAAGGCGTTTGGTTGTCTCTTTTATGCGTTTATGCGGAATCGCGGAACTGGATGTTTCCATCAATCAGTTGTCCGTTTCTGAGCAGCGCATTGTCCCCTTCATCTTCCAAAATCGCGCGCGCCGCCAGAATCCCGATTCGCTTGGTATCCTGGGCGATCGTTGTTAGCGACGGCGTGGTGTATTGGCTGAAGTGCTGATTGTCGTGCCCGGCGACGCGCAGGTCGTCCGAGGCGGCTTTGCCGATTTTTAGCCCCAGTTTAGCAGCGGCGGAAATGACCCCAAATGCTACCCGATCATTGACGCAGAGTATGGTGGACCCTTTGGGTAGATTGTCACGGGACAAGATCATGAATTGCTCAAAACCAAATCGCTCAAAATTGATTCTAACTGAAATTGGGTCCGGGTTAATAAGCGTTGGTTTTAAGCCCAGTTTTTCCATGTGCTCAAAATAGACACGCTGTCTTTCTGCTATGTTGAAATTCAAGGGGGGCAGGCTGAAAAACACTGGCGGTGTGCCGGAGCGGCATAAATAATCGATCATCATTGGAATGCTTTGGCTGTTATTGGTGCCAATATAGGAAGTGTTTTTCTCCAGCTGAGAATCGATGAATATTATAGCGACGTCCGCTTGGGCATCTTTTATGGTCTCGATGTTGGCGGCGGCTCCCAGCGGCGCCATGGCGATACCAGCGACATTCATCGACCTTAGCCGCGCCAACGCAAGTATTTCCATTTTTGGATCGTGATGCGAGCATTGCAGTATTGTTAGATATCCGCGCTCCTCGGCGTAAATTTCAATGGTGTTGACCAGTTCGCTATAAAACGGGTCAATGATAGAGGGAACGATTATGCCAATCGCCTTAGCCTTGCGGCGCGTGAGGTTGGCGGCATGAAAATTCGGTTTGTAATCAAATTGATCAAGACCGGTTTCAATAGTTTCTCGCGTGGATTTGCGCACTGATTTGGGGTCAGAAAAATACCGCGACACCGTTGGCCGTGACAAACCAATGGCGATAGAAAAATCTTCCATCGTATGAATTTTTGCTTTTTTCACGCCGAATACTAACCCTGATAGGAGCCTAATTGATCTGAATCCATGCTCTATGCTGACCATATTGCACAAGGGGGTCACCTGTGTCGAAGGGATTCCGCATCAACCTGCGGGGACTTCAATACACAGGCAAACCAAATCATTACACGTGTAAAGAAATTCATTGACACGAGATATACCATCGGGCAGGCTTTAGTAGCTAGAGAATATTTTGCTACGCTTAGAGAAAATTTATGGGAGAAGAAAATGAGAAAGACTTCAAAACTGCTAGCCCTTGGGGCACTATCTGCAATGTTGATGTCAGGTGCTGCAATTGCGCAGGACAAAATTACCATCGGGTTCCTGCCCGGTGTTGTTGATCCATTCTATCAAGTTATGGAGCTGGGTGTTATGGCCGCGGCTAAAGATCTTGGTCTAGAGGTTGTTACCCAAATTCCTGCGACTTGGGGCGTGGAAGTGCAGACCCCAATTCTTGATGCCATGGTGGCACGCGGTGACATCGACTTTCTGATTATTGCGCCAACTGACAAGGATCAAATGATTGCGCCGCTTGAACTTGCGCTGGAATCAGGCATTCAGATCATTACTGTTGATACGTTCCTTGGTGATGGTGACTATTTGAATGGACCCGTGACATTTCCGATCAGTGCAATTGGGTCAGACAATACCGAAGGTGGCCGTATTTCCGCTCGTGGTCTTGCTAAAGCAATCGGCGGTGAGGGGAGTGTATATATTAACTCAACCAACCCGAATGTAAGTTCAGTCGAGGCGCGTGCCATTGGGTTTAACGATGTGATGGACAATGAATTTCCGGGCATTACAGTCGTGGGCATCGATTTCAACTTGGACGATATGAACACTGCTGTTCAACAAACTTCAGCAACACTAGAGCGGGTCCCTGATCTGGCTGGTGTCTTTGGTACCAACGTATTCAGTGCCCAAGGAGCGGGTACTGCAGTTGTAAATGCCGGACTTGGCGGCGTGGTTCAGGTTGTTGCCTATGATGCAACGCAGTTTGCCATCGAGCAATTGCGTGAAGGCACAGTAAGTCTTGTTTTGGCGCAAAAGCCCTATGATATGGGGTATATGGCTGTTCAGTTTGCTGCGGCGACAGCAAGCGGCGTGACCAGCCTACCAACCAAGGTTGAAACCGGCTTTGCGATTATTGACATCGACAATGTTGATGATCCAGAAGTTGCACGCTTTATCTACCAGGTGCCAAACTAAGCCCCACTAACTTGAATTAAAAATATTGGGGACGCTAAGTCTGGCGTCCCCTTTCTTATATCAGCAGGATGGGTGAAATGTCTGATAGCACAACAAACAATACGAAAACTTCAGGCAATTCAGCCGCGCAGAAAATTCTGTTGAGCCTAATGCAGGTCTGGGCCTGGGTCTTTTTGGCCTGCTTAATATTGGCATTCATTGTCGCCGTTCCATTGGTAAGTGGCAGTTCAGTCAGCTTCCTTTCCGTACGAAACTCCCAGAACATTCTGGTGGCAATCACGCCGGTCTTGCTTTTAGGGCTTGGTCAAACATTTGTTATAATCAGCGGTGGTATCGATCTGTCGGTTGGCTGGGTTATGAGCTTTGCATCGGTGATTTCGGCCCTTGCCGTGCGCGGTGCATTTGATGCGGGGTTGCCCTTGCCACTGGCGATTTTTGCCGGATTAGTGATGGCCATTGTTGGCTGTGGTATGATTGGGCTGTTCAATGGTGTGATTATTGCCAAGCTAAAAGTTCCGCCCTTCATTGTTACTCTTGGTACGTCTTTTATTGTGCGTGGCATGGCGTTACTGATGTCGGAAAACACCACAGTTATTGGATTGCCACGCGGGGTGCGTGACTATGGCAACGAAAGTCTGATGTATTATATTCGCGGGGATGGCGGTGGTTTGCATTTCTTTCAAAAACCAGAAGTTAGCGTAGAATTACTGCGCCGCATGGACCGGATTATAACCTACCCCGTGCTTTTGACCATGCTGGTTGTTGCAATTGCCATTTATGTTCTTAGGCGCACAAAGTTCGGCAAATACACCTATGCTATCGGCGGGAATGAAGTGGCGGCAATACGCGCCGGTGTTCCGGTTGAACGTCATATTATAAAGCTGTACATGTTGTCTGCTGTTACGGCAGGGATAGCAGGGTTCTTGTCGATGCTTCGTTTTACCGCTGGCTCTGCTGTAATTGGTGATCCATTGTTATTATCCTCCATTGCCGCTGTAATTATCGGGGGCGTGTCCTTGTTTGGTGGCTCTGGATCTATCATTGGAACCGTCATTGGGGCGTTGATCATTGCGGTTTTGACAACGGGCCTGGTGATGTTGAATGTCCCATCGTTCTATCAATTCATCGTTGTTGGTACTGTGGTCATTCTTGCGGTGCTACTTGATCAGACGCGTGATATTATCAAACATAAGATCGGGAGTAGTTAAATGGACCAGAAACCCATCTTAACGGTTCGAAACCTGACGAAAAAATTTGGTGGCCTGACGGCTGTTGATAATGTTGATTTTGATATTTACCCGGGCGAAGTTTTGGCCCTTTTGGGGGACAATGGAGCCGGAAAGTCCACGCTGATAAAATGTGTTTCTGGTGTGCATAGTCGCACGAGTGGCAAGGTGATATTTCAGGGCGAAGATGTGAATTTTTCGAACCCAATTGAAGCCCGCAATCGTGGTATTGAAACCATCTATCAGGATTTGGCGCTCGCCAACAATCTGGACGTGGCTGGAAATATTTTCCTTGGGCGCGAAAAGGAAAAAACCTATCTGGGTGGTCTTGTTCGATCGCTTGACGAAAAATTCATGCGCGAGTGCGCGGCCAAGGCTTTGGAAACGCTACATGTTCAAATTCCCTCGCTGACGGCCCCGATTGAGACCCTTTCAGGCGGTCAACGACAAGCCGTCGCTATTGCCCGTGCGGTCTATTGGGATGCAAAGTTGATGATTATGGATGAACCCACGAATAATCTGGGTGTTCCGGAACAAAAGAAGGTTCTGGAACTGATCAACACTCTTAGAGATCGGGGTGTGCCTGTGGTTCTGATAAGTCACAATCTGCCAGATGTTTTTGCCGTTGCCGACCGGCTTGTCATCATGCATCGTGGTCGCAAAGTAACAGAAAAGAAAATCAGCGACACCAATTCCGAGGAAGTTGTGCAATACATGATTGGTGCGTTGGACGATACGCGTGAAACTGAGATAGTGGACTGATGAAAAATCGCTGTATTCTTGTAACAGGGGCGAATGAAGGCATAGGATTTGCCATCGCCAGATTGTGCCACAACAGGGGCGCTAAAGTGGTTTTGCATGGGCTGGATGCAGAGGCGCTTGAAGTTTCGGCAAAGGCAATTGGACCCGATGTCAGTTTTATTGTGGCGGATCTAAATGACACGGACGCGCCGACCCGGCTCATTGATTTCGTATTGGAACAACATGGGCGCGTCGATGGGCTGGTGAACAATGCAGCTAAGTTGGATCGCTGTACTTTGGAAACGGTGTCTGCGGATTTGATAGACCAGATGTTCGCGGTAAATTTTCGCGCTCCTGTGATGCTGATTAAAGCTGCTGCCGCCCAAATGTCTGCTCAGAAAACCGGTGGCAGCATTGTAAATATTGGTTCAGTTAATGCGTCCTGTGGCGCGCCCTCATTGTTGGTTTATTCGGCAACCAAAGGAGCATTAGCCACAATAACGCGTAATCTTGGGGCTGCGCTTTGTTCCCAAAACGTGCGGATCAATCAAATTAATGTCGGTTGGACGAGAACCGAAAATGAAAACCGCATCCAAGCGGCCGAAGGTCAGCCAGAAAACTGGCATGATCTGGTCCCGGCCAGCTATAAACCTAGCGGTACATTACTTTCACCGGATCAGGTTGCCCAACATGCCGCTTTCTGGCTATCTGCTGAAAGTGCTCCCGTCACTGGTCAGGTGACTGAAGTGGAACAATATCCGATGATCGGACGTGCGTTTGGTGCCAATTGGAGCGATGAGTAGAGACCTAATGAATAGAGGCGTAATATGAAGCAAACATGGCGATGGTACGGGCAGGATGATCCCGTAAGTTTGGCCGATGCAAAACAGGCCGGCGTTCAAGGGATTGTGACGGCTTTGCATCATGTTCCCCCCAGCGATATTTGGACCAAAGACGAGATTGAAAAGCGCAAGCGTCAGGTGGCGACCCTACCCGACGGTTCCCCAAGTGGAATGACATGGGATGTGGTTGAAAGCGTGTTTATCAGCGACGATATCAAGGCACGAACCGGAGATTGGCGCGAGCAACTGGACAATTACAAGCAAAGCCTGCGCAATTTGGCGGCTGCGGATGTGCGTGTGGTGGCCTATCACACTATGCCGGTGCTGGACTGGACGCGCACCAACCTGAAATGGAAGCACGCAAACACCGGGCTGGCCTTGCGGTTTGATGTGATCGACATGGCGGTTTTTGACATCCATATCTTAAAGCGCAAAGGGGCGGTTCTATCTTATTCAGACCAGATTGTAGCGCAGGCGCAAGAACGGTTTTTTGGGATGGACGATACTCAAATAACGACACTCACCAATACTTTGACTGCGGGTCTGCCAGGTTCGGGTGAAAGCTGGAGCCTGACAGAGTTTGCCGACCGGTTGGCGGTTTGGGAGGGGATCAGCACCCAGCAGTTGCGCCAATACCATATGGACTTTCTGGCCGAGGTCGCGCCTTTGGCCGAACAAATCGGCATTCGTTTAGCCTGTCATCCGGACGATCCGCCATTTCCCATTCTTGGTCTACCTCGCATCATGTCAACCCAAGCAGATTTTCAAACCATGTTTGATGCGGTGGATATCCCCGCTAATGGCATGACATTTTGCACCGGATCGCTTGGCTCACGCGCTGACAATGATCTGTCAGAAATGGCGCGCGCATTTGGTTCGCGCATCCATTTCGCTCATCTGCGCAACGTTCGACGGGAAAATGATGGGGTGCCTTGCTCGTTCTATGAGGATGATCATTTGGCCGGGTCAACCAATATGCTGGAGGTAATCAGGGCTCTGGTTGGTGAAGAAGCGCGTCGCAGATTGGCCAATGAGTCCGTCACAACTATTCCAATGCGCCCCGATCATGGACATGAGTTGCTAGGTGATATTGGCGCGGGTGGTAATCCCGGATATACAGCAATCGGACGACTGCGTGGGCTGGCCGAATTACGTGGCGCGATGCTGGCCATTGAGGAATACTGCCTATGACAAACTTTCCCCTATCAGGCATTGTTGGATTGGATAGGGATATCGAGGCGGTTACCGATGCAATAAAGGCGGATAGAAAAGAAGATCGCCGCTACGTTTTGGCGATTGTTGGTGCGCCGGGGGCGGGGAAATCGACTTTTGCCGATGCGCTCAACAGCGCGCTGAACCGAGATGATCTCGGGGTCGCTGAGGTGTTGCCGATGGACGGGTTTCATCTGGATAATGCTGTTTTATTCGACCGAAACTTGCAGGCGAAAAAGGGTGCGCCCGAAACGTTTGATGCGGATGGCTTTGCCTCAGTTTTGGCACGCATCGGACATGCGGATAAGGACGTGTTGGTGCCGGTATTTGACCGGAAGGCGGACCTCTCTCGCGCCGGTGCTCGTGTTATCAAAGCGGCCACAAAAATTATCATTGTTGAGGGTAATTATTTGTTGCTGGAGCGAGATGAATGGGCGCAACTGCGTGAATATTACGATTTAACAGTTTTTCTGGATGTCCCAAAGCCAATCCTTGAACAACGCTTGATTGCGCGTTGGGTTAATTACGGTTTGGATCGCGGTGCTGCAACTGTGCGGGCGCAGGGCAATGATTTGGTCAACGCAGATGTTGTGATCAATCAATCTGTGCCAGCTGACATGCAAATCACGTATAAAAAGGAGAACCTCCCATGCTGAGTGATTGGTTTGAAGTCATTGATCCAAGGTTCAAATCCCTTGTATTTGAAAATGTGCACGTGGAAAAACTCTGGACTGGCGCGCGCTGGACTGAGGGGCCCGCCTATGTACCTGCCGGGCGATATTTGTTGTTTTCAGACATCCCCAATGACCGAGTGCTGCGCTATGATGAGATTTGCGGTGAGGTAACACTGTTTAGTGAGTGTCAAGGGTTTCAGAATGGTCGCACGCTGGATCGAGAAGGCCGCATCGTTTCGTGTGAGCATGGCGGGCGCCGTGTTTCGCGGATAGAACATGACGGGAGTGTCAGCGTGCTGTGCGCGTCATATGAAGGGAAACGTCTTAATTCGCCCAATGATGTGGTGGTGAAATCAGATGGTTCAATCTGGTTTACTGACCCCACATATGGGATTGACAGCGACTATGAAGGTCACTGCGCAGAAAGTGAAATCGGAGCCTCAAATGTATATCGGATAGACCCCGCGACAGACAACGTTAGCGCCGTGGCATTAGATTTTGCCAAACCAAACGGACTTGCCTTCAATAGAGACGAAACGCAGCTTTTTGTGTCCGATACTGGCCTAAGCCACGATAAGGATGGACCGCACCATATCCGGGTTTTGGATGTGGCGGTGGATGGTAAATCTTTGCAACCCGGCGGGTCAGTTTTTGCTACCTGTGATGCGGGTGTATTTGACGGATTTCGGTTTGATCGGGCGGGAAATATCTGGGCAAGCGCTGGGGATGGTGTGCATTGTTATGCGCCGGACGGGAGTTTGTTGGGAAAGATCAGGATTCCAGAAGCCGTGGCCAATGTGGAATTTGGTGGGCCAAAACGCAACCGCCTATATATCTGCGCCACCCAGAGCCTTTATGCGGTTTACCTGCGATGCAATGGCGCGGAACCTACGGCCATGTCAGCGTGAAAATTTTGGAGCTAATGACATGATGTCACCCATTGCGCCAAATTGGGCAGAAACGGACGGCCCCAGATTTGTAACCCGTCAGGGGCATCGCCAATGGCTGTTAGGACAGGCCAATGATTTGTTGGATTTCTTTCAACCACACCTGATTAACCCGGCAGGAGGCTTTCATACACTGGACAATGTTGGCGCGCCAATGCTGGCGAAATCAGGTCAATCCAGTGTCGAGCGCCAGATTCATGACACCACAAGGATGGTGCATTGTTTTGCAATTGCCAAACTAATGGGGCGCAATGGTGCAGATGATCTTGTGGATCATGGAATGGATTTTCTTTGGACACGGCATCGGGATATGAAAAACGGTGGCTATTTCTGGGGCGTGGATGATACATCCCCAACAAATTCAGCCAAACAGGCCTACGGGCATGCCTTTGTTTTGTTGGCGGCATCCTCTGCCAAGGTAGTCGGCCACCCGGATGCAGACCGCTTGCTTGCAGATGTGCGCCAAGTGTTGCTTAGGTATTTCTGGGACCCTGAATTTGGCGCAACACGCGAAGAATTTAGTGACGACTGGCAAGAAATCAGTAATTATCGAGGCCAGAATTCCAACATGCACCTGACCGAGGCCCTGATGGCGGCTTTTGAGGCAACGGAAGATCGAGAATTTCTTGATATGGCCCGGCGCATTGCCAGCCTGATTATCAAACGACATGCGCGTGAACAGGGGTGGCGCGTCGCCGAGCATTTTGGCGCCAACTGGCGAGTGGATATTGACTATGTAGGGGACCCGGTGTTTCGCCCATCGGGAATTACGCCTGGTCATGCGCTGGAATGGGCGCGGCTGCTTGTTCAGCTTTGGGGTCTTGGCAGCAAAAGTGATGACTGGATGCCCATTGCGGCCAGACATTTGTTTCATAATGCTGTTGGAAGTGGTTGGGCACCCGGTACGGGCGGGTTCTACTATACACTTGGCTGGGATAATGCACCTGACCGGACAGATCGGTTCTGGTGGCCCTGTGCCGAAGGGATCGGTGCTGCCGCCGCACTGGGCGCACTGGAGAATGTTCCTTTTTATGAGGCTTGGTATCGTCGCATATGGGGATTTGCTGACGCCCATTTAATTGATCATAATTATGGTGGCTGGTATTGTGAACTGGATGAAAACTTGCGCCCCGTAAACCGGGTATTCAACGGAAAACCTGACCTTTATCATGCACTTCAGGCTTGCCTTATTCCTTTGTTGCCGCCTGTTGCCAGCATCACGCGCGGGTTGGGCCGCGCGAAATCACTGGATCAATTTGAAAATTTGGAGATAAAAAGGACAGAACATGAAAAATAAAATAGCAGTGGTAACGGCTGCGGGGCAGGGAATTGGGCGTGCTACAGCTGAGGGTTTGGCTGCGCGAGGCGCAACGGTTTTTGCGCTTGATAACAACCCCGACACGTTAAAGAATGTTGAAAACATGACCCCGGTGGTGGTGGATTGCACCGATGCTGCCGCAGTTTCTCAGTTCTTTTCAACGTTGTCACGGGTGGATATATTGGTGCATGGGGTCGGCTATGTACACCATGGAACAATTGAGGATTGCAGTCCTGATGAATGGGCGAAAACCCTGAACATCACCCTGAACAGCGCCTATACCGTGATAAGGGCCGCCCTTGGAAAAATGAAAGAACATGGGGGCAGTATTGTTAACATTGCGTCGGTCTGTTCGTCGGTCAAGGGTTTTCCAAATCGCGCGGCCTATGGCACGGCCACGGGGGCACTAATCGGATTAACTAAATCTGTGGCAATCGATTACCTGTCCCACAATATTCGGTGCAACGCGGTGAATCCCGGCACAACGCATTCCCCCTCCCTGAACGATCGCATCGAGGCGCTGGGTAAAGAAGTTGGCGGTGCTGATAAGGCATTACAAATGTTTATCGATCGTCAACCCATGGGGCGCCTTGGCACGCCTGAAGAAATTGCGAGCATGTGTATTTATCTGGCCAGTGATGACAGCTCATACGTCACAGGGCAATGTTTCAACATTGACGGGGGCACGTTGATTTAATGCATGCCGGTGTAGCTGATGACGACCTGAATTCGAAAGACCGGGAAGATTATTGGATTAACTGCAATCATTCGCAGACTGACTGAGAATGAACAATATGATGAAAATTGAAAACCAACATTTGGCAGTCGACGTGCAATCGCTGGGCGGCGCTTTGGTCAATGCACGTTTTTCGTTGCCTTCTGGTCAGGTGGTCAGCCCCTTTTTTAACAATCCTTGGCGCAACGAGTCGAATTCTTTGCGCGATGAACTACCGGATATGTTGCGGGATTTGGGCGCGGAATGGCCATGTGTGCCTTTTGGCACGGCAGGGTTGAGGCCGGATTTGCCAGACGCGTGGCAGTTAGGTGGGGTGACTAACGACTGGGACGACCTTGCTCACGGTTATGGTTCGCACAATCACTGGCAATTAAACAAAACAAGTCCCACAGAAATATCTGCTAAAATCACCTATCCTGGCAACCATCCGATCGAAGGTCTTTCACGCAAAATATGGCTGGATGTGGAGTGCGCAAAAATCCACTTTTCGCTGCGAATCCATGCGCGCCATTCTACCCGTATGCCTGTGGGATTGCACCCGATTTTTGACCTTTCCGAATATCAAAATGAACGCTGTCGCTTACGAATTGGCGGTGCCGGAGACGCTTGGACTTTGCCGGTTGAATTGGAGCCTTCCAGTGTTTTCGTTCCCGATCAACATGGTGTCGATATCAACAACATTGCACGGCGAAACGGCGGACATATCGATGCACGAATGTTGCCCTTTTCCACAAAGTCCGAAGACCTTTTGATGCTGACAAACCCCGGTGGGCAAGTTAGTTTGGATTTCTTGGACAAAGGCTATTCAATCAATGTGAATTGGGACGCTGCGGCGTTGCCATCCTGTGTGTTGTGGTATTCCATGGGTGGCCGCGATTATTACCCTTGGAACGGACGTGTACGGGCCATTGGCATTGAACCTGTTGCCGCTGCGTTTGATCTTGGCGTATCTTACAGTCAGACAAAGGTATCACCGCTTACAAAGTCAGGTGTGGCCACGGGTGTTGACCTTTTGGCCGGAGAGACCTGGACCACTGAGTATTCAATTTCACTCGAAGGACTTTAGTTTTGTGTGTTGAATCACGCTGTCTTTGCACAAAGTTTTATTGGGTTCTGCCCCATATTTATATTGGCTAAATCTGGATAATTAGTCTTGGTTGACTGCTTTCCATAGGGAACTCCACGTTCCTAGATCGGCCCAATCTATGTTTGCGGGTACCATTTGTGCGCGATTGGTTTTTTCAAAAATTGCATAATCAACTGAGATGTCAGGCAGCTTGCTAAAACTAGAGGCTTCCAATTGTATGAAGTCTGGGTTGTAGACGGCTTTGTCGACCGATGTTTTGGTAAGTGAATATATTTCAGGGGCCAGTTTTTTACACTCATCAAGAAAGACGGAGGTGTTAAACATAAACATGCCCGAATTCCAATAATAGGTACCTGAGTTGAGCAATTTTTGAGCTTCACTTAGGGATGGTTTTTCAACAAAACTGATAATTTTATGGGCAATTGATGCTGAGTTTACCTGCGCCTTGATGTACCCAAAATCCGTTGAGGGCTTGTCGGGCTTTATTCCAAAGGTAATAAGCTGATTATGCCGGGCTGCGGCCTTGGCATCGTGCAGGGCATCTCGATAATTGCTACCGGCTATTATATGATGATCACATGGGATGATGTGCATGAGTTCGCAGCAAGATTGTTTCTTGATGATCCAGCAGGCATTGGCAATGGCGGGGGCTGTGTTTCGGGAGATGGGCTCCAGGACAATTCCTGCAAGCTTAGCGCCAACCTCAGCGGCCTGCTCTGCGACTAAAAACCGATAATCGTAATTTGTAATGATCAGGGGAGGGCCATAAAAATCTTTGATTTGGGCGATACGTCTTAGTGTTTGCTGGAATGGGGTCTCATGGCTGGTGAGGGGCAAAAACTGTTTGGGGCGCTCAGGCCGAGATAAGGGCCATAAACGGGTTCCCTTGCCGCCCGCCAAAACGACGGGCACTATTAAATTATCGTGTGGGCCCATGGAATAATTCCGAGCGTTTGCAAATGTCACTTATGTATTAAACAAGGTCTATCTTGTGCAGTAAATTGTAATTCCTGCAAGCCCCCAATAAGTGCTGTTTCTTGTTACGCAGTGTTGTTTGATTTTTTTGACATGGTATGTGAAAAATACCCCTGTAAGTAGTGATGCCCATAATCGGCTCGACACATGCCGAAGTCGATATGTTTATTGCGTGCGCAAACTATTGTCAGGTGGATGTTTTTCGGCTTAAGTAGTTTGGAATTTTTGCTTTTGAAGTGATCAAAAAGGATAATCATATGAAAAAACTTTTATTAGCAGCCGCGTTTATTGTGGCGCCAAGTATTGCAATGGCGTGTCCAGAGATTAATTTGAGTGGCACAGAGTTACGATTCTCAGGGGAACAGCTATATCAACCGCGTTCATTTTCTGTCGTGGCTGGGGGAGACCAAAATATATCTAAATGTGGCATCCGTAATAGAACAGACGGGCGTCCTGTAGGTTTTGTTTCCCGCGCACCTGATTTTGAATTGCGATTTACTGGCAACGGATACCAGTTAGAATTTCGTGTTGAAAGCGACTGTGATTCAATCCTTTTGGTCAATACCGGTGCCGCAAACTGGTACTATGACGATGATGACAACAGGGATAGCTACCAGGATGCCAAAATTCGTCTCTCGCGGGCATCTGATGGTTGGTATGACATTTGGATTGGCACAAATACGCCCGGTAATTGTAATGCACGTTTAATTCTTGAAACGTTCTAGGGTCTTGACCCTAATTAAAATTTCGCAAACCGCTTAAGTTTGACAAAATCTAAAGGCCCACTTTTGAGTGGGTCTTTTTTATGAGGTGGAGATATCTGAAAGGGCATACATGGCGACCGCCGCCGCATTGGAAACGTTGAGACTTTTGATATCCCCCGGCATATCAAGGCGAAGCATCTGGTCGCAAAGTTGGCGGGTTTTGTGACGCAGCCCCTTGCCCTCAGCCCCAAGAATCAAAGCGATATTTTGATTTTTGTTGGTTTGACCCAATGGTGTGTCTGCTTCTGAATCCAGCCCAACGCACCAGACGGCTTGTTTCTTAAGTGCCTTGAGTGTTTCCCCCAAATTGTTGACCTCGATTATGGGAATAATATCGAGGGCGCCGGATGCTGACTTGGCCATAACACCGGTTTCTTGGGGGGCGTGGCGGGCTGTTGTTAAGACAGCGCTCGCTCCAAAGGCACAGGCGGTGCGCAGGATAGCCCCCACATTGTGGGGGTCGGTAATCTGGTCCAGCACAATAATAAGTTTGTAATTATCAAGGGTGGACAGGTCCATGCGGGGCAGGGGGGAGACCTTTAACACCACACCCTGATGCACCGCACCAATTCCAGCCATTTTGTCCAGTTCGCGGGGGGAGAGCATTTCAACATTTACCCCATCGAGCAGTTTTGTGTCATCGTCTTTGAGTCGGGACAGCGCATTGGGGGTGGTAAAAAGCATGTGCTTTTCACGGCGCGCGTTCTTAAGGGCCGCGCGTACGCTGTGCAGTCCATAAAGATAATGCTGCATTTGCGTATTGGTTTTGTCGCGCCGGCCTCCAGTTGAGTTAGGGCGCCTCTTGCCACTTCGTGCATTGTGTTTGTTGGGAGTGCGATCATTTGTCATGGGAGGTGGGTAAAGCTTTTTTTCAGGAGCGGCAAGTTTTAATGGGGGCAAAATCT
>JAJRRG010000140.1 GCA_024279675.1 Alphaproteobacteria bacterium | reverse complement strand
TTTGTTTTTCAGCCAAAAAAACTCTCCATTTTATAAGCTGCCTTTTTCAAGCATTGTCACATGATTCGTAACGCCACCGGCAAGACCTGTGAGATTATAGCCCCCCTCGAGCAGGGATACAATTCTATTGGCGCATTGTTTATCGGCAATGTCCATTATTTTGCCCGTTAGCCAAGCATAATCAGTGTCAGACCAGTTGAGGTTGGCAAGGGGGTCGAGGCGATGGGCGTCAAACCCGGCAGAGATTAGGATGAAATCCGGGGAAAAATTGTTCAGAGCAGGAAAAACACGGCCAAGATAGGCCTCGCGCATGGGTTCCCCGTCCCCGTCGGCGCTCAGGGGTGCATTACAGATGTTACCAACCCCCGTTTCGTCCAGTTTCCCGGTGCCGGGGAATAGCGGCATCTGGTGCGAAGAAGCATAAAAAATATTAGGATCGTTTTTGAAAATGTCTTGGGTTCCATTACCGTGATGCACATCAAAATCAATGATGGCGACCCGTTCGGCCCCATACATTTGTTGCGCCAGCCGGGCTGTGATTGCTACCGTATTGAGTAGGCAAAAGCCCATGGACCGGTCAATTTCAGCATGGTGGCCGGGGGGACGTATGGCGCAAAATGCGTTATCCACTTCCCCCATGGCCACAGCTTCAAGTGCCCGCATGCTGGCCCCCAACGCAGTCGCTGCCACATCAAGAGAACCGGGAGAAACAAAAGTATCGCCGTCAATCTCACCAATTCCTTCCGCTGGGCGGATGGATTGCAGGGTTTTTAGAACCCTTGGGCTATGCACGAGTTCCCCAAGCGCCAAATCTGCTGACTGTGCGACTTCTCTTTTGAGGTTATTAAATCTGGTATCGGCTAAAGCCTGCTCGACCGCGACAAGGCGTTCGGGGCATTCCGCATGCCCTTGGGGGGTAATATGGGCGCTGGTTTTTGGCTGGGTTAGAAGAAGGGTGCTCATATTTTATAGAACTCGCGCCTGCTGCAGGCATTTTCAGTTGTGAGTGGAAATAACCAAAGGGTTTGGAATTTCTTGACGTGACTTAGCACAATTGTCAAACAGTCATGAACCAAAAATCTAGAATTGTATTCATGTCCCATCAGCAAAAACTTCTAACAGGCATATCTGTTAACATATCTAAAGCCGTGGCTTTGCTTCAGGGGGGCGAAATCTGCGCCTTTCCAACGGATACAATTTATGGAATTGGTGCTCGATTGGATAAGCCTGAGGCCATCGATGCCCTCTATGCAATTAAGAAACGCCCCCGCGCCAACGCGCTGATTGCCCTGTGTTCAGATATAAACATGGCGCAATCTTTAGTAGAATTTTCCCCATTGGCAAAACAACTTACAAGACTTTGGCCCGGCGCTTTAACGCTGGTTTTGCCTGTAAAATCAGGTGTTAATATTCCTCGTGCAGTTAATGCCGGAATGGATACGCTTGGGGTTCGCATCCCCAATCATCCAGACGCCGTGGATTTGATTAGAGCTGTTGGGCAACCTCTGGCGACAAGTTCGGCCAACATTTCTCAAGCCGCTCCAGCAATGAATGCGGCAGAAATTAACGCTCAATTTTTGGGGCAATTACCGATTTTGGTCAGTGAACAAAAACCCTTCGGCCTAGAATCAACCATTTTGGAAATTGTGGACAATCAAGCCAGGTTGCTACGTGCAGGCGCTATTTCGCCAGATATGATAGAGCGCCAGCTTGGAATTGCTGTTGTGCGATAACTTACTCGCCCGGCTTGTAGGTTTTTTGCTCACGCCAAAACCGCATCAGACTTTCAAGATCCGCGTCGCCGCCTTTTGGCAACACGATGCGCAAGCTGGCGAGCAAATCGCCCTTGGCATAAAGCCCCTTACCCTTCAAACGCAGTGCTTTAGTTGTGTTCACGCCGGGGGGAATGTTCAGCTCCACATGTCCCCCAAGAGTTGGAACGCGCACCTTTGCCCCCAATACCGCATCATATAGTGTGATCGGAACATCAACCCGCAAATCCTTACCGTCACGCCGAAAATGTTTGTGCCGCTTGAATTTTATACTCAAAACCGCATCGCCCGGCGTGCCTCCAGTCGGGGAGGGTTGCCCTTGACCCGCAAGACGAACTTGCTGCCCCTCTTCAATATTTTTTGGTAGCTGGACCTGTAAAACGCGCCCGCTGGTTAGTTTCATGGGAACTGTTTGTGCTTCATGGGCCTGCTCAAGGGTGACAAGGACTTGCGCCATGAAGTCTTTGCCCTTGGCTGGTGCGCCCCGTGGCATGCCACCGCCGAACGGATCCCATTGCGCGCCCCCAGCCCGCTGACCGCGTGCTCCGCCCATGAACTCCTTGAGAATGTCCTCTGGATTTATTCCCCCGGCCCTGCGTGCACCGCCTCCGCCCATGCCTGAGAAATCAAAACCCTTGGGATTTCCAGCCGCATCAATTTCCCCACGGTCAAATTGGCCGCGCTTTTCTTTATTGGATAAGAGTTCATAGGCCGAATTGACCTCGGCAAATTTCGCTTGCGCGCTTGGGTCATCCTGGTTCTGATCCGGGTGATAGGCTTTTGCCAATTTACGAAAAGCAGATTTCACCTCTTTTTCAGTGGCGGATTTGTTTATTTTAAGAACTTTATACGGATCAGTCATGGGGTCACCAGAAGCATCAGGGTGTTAAGTAAAAATAGATTTCCCTCACAATTGTCAGGTATTTCTAATTGCATTCTTGGCATATATGGCGAGCCGTTGCCCACTTGTCCAGCATCTGGTTGAAATGTTTGGCAAACAGGTACAAATGTGAAAGTAAAGTGGACACGGTTTTTTACGCCTTTTGTC